>JAKDIK010000086.1 GCA_030450535.1 Propionibacteriaceae bacterium | reverse complement strand
GGCTTCGGCCAGCGGAGTCGACGTTCGACCAGCGGAGTGGCCCCCGCGGCTCTGCCCCCGCCATCGGGGGACCGACAGGAGCAGCGGGTAGTGTGTGAGCGGTCCGCGTCGTCGTCGCGGATATCGTGCCAAGCCCGACCGGGAGCACCCCACCGGGACCAGACGTCACAGGAGGACGGGCGTGACCAGCACCAGCCAAGCCGCGGAGATCCGCGGTGCCGCGCAGGAGCTCAGCGAGGCGATCGCGGAGGTCCAGCGGGTCATCGTGGGCCAGGAGCACATGGTCGAACAGCTCATGGTCGGGCTTCTCGCGAAGGGCCACGTCCTGTTGGAGGGCGTGCCCGGCACCGCGAAGACGCTGGCCGTCCGCACGTTCGCCCAGGTGGTCGGTGGTGATTTCGCGCGTATCCAGTTCACCCCCGACCTCGTCCCCTCCGACATCGTGGGCACCCGGATCTACTCCTCGCAGCAGGAGAAGTTCGACATCGCGCTCGGCCCCGTGTTCGTCAACTTCGTGCTGGCCGACGAGATCAACCGCGCCCCCGCGAAGGTGCAGTCGGCGATGCTCGAGCTGATGGCCGAGAAGCAGGTGTCGCTGGGCGGCAAGACCTACCCGGTGCCCCAGCCGTTCATCGTGATCGCGACGCAGAACCCGATCGAATCCGAGGGGGTGTATCCGCTGCCCGAGGCGCAGCGCGACCGCTTCCTGCTCAAGGTCGATGTGCCCTATCCCCGGGGCAACGAGGAATTCGAGATCCTGCGCCGCATGAGCGTCACGCCGCCCACGGCGCGCAACCTGCTGCATCCCGAGCGGGTCTCGCAACTGCAGGATCTGGCGTCCAACGTCTTCGTGCACAACCTCGTGGCGGAGTACATCGTGCGCCTCGTGCTCGCCACGCGCGCGCCCGGGGAGTTCGGTATGCCCGATCTCGACAGCGTGATCCAGATCGGCGCGTCCTCGCGCGCCACCCTCGGCCTCACCGCCGCCGCCCGCGCGCTCGCGCTGATCCACGGCCGCGACTACGTCCTGCCCACCGACGTCCAGGCCGTGGCGCGCGACGTCATGAGCCACCGCGTTGTGCTCGGCTTCGACGCGGTCGCCGACAACGTCTCCCAGGTGCAGGTCGTGGAGCGCATCCTCGCGATGGTGCCCGCCCCGACCCCGGTGTGGAACGATCGCGCTCCCTCCCAGCGGACCGCCGCCGGCGGCGTCCGATCCTGACGGACGAGCCCGTGGCGCAGGTCTCCTTCACTCCGCCGCCGGACGACCTCGGGGCCGTCGGGTCGGTGCTGCGCGAGCCCACGGCGGCGACCCTGCCGCTGAGCAAGCTCGCCCCCGAGCAGGCGCTGCGTCGCTTGGAGCTGGCGGTCGTGCGGCGCATGGAGGGCTTCCTGCACGGCGACCACCGGGGGCTGCTGCCCGGCCCGGGTTCGGAGACCAACGACGCCCGCGCCTACGTGCCCGGGCAGGACGACGTCCGCCGCATGGACTGGGCGGTCACCGCGCGCACCCGGACGCCCCATGTGCGCGACACGATCGCCGACCGCGAGCTCGAGGTCTGGGCGATGCTGGACGTCACGCCGTCGATGAACTGGGGCACCGAGGGCGTCACCAAGCGCGACCTGGGCATCGCGGCCATCGCCACGATCGGTTTCCTCAGCCAGCGGATGGGTGACCGGTTCGGCGGCGTCATCATGCGACCCGAGGCGCTGATCCGCATTCCGGCGCGATCCGGACGCATGGCGTTGTACTCCCTGCTGCGGCGGATGCTCACCGAGCCGATCGTCCATGACCGCGCCGAGGGGCCGTACACCCTGGCGCGCGGCATCGACCAACTGGCGCGCGTCCAGCGCCGGCGCGGCGTCCGGGTCGTCGTCTCCGACTTCCTGAGCCCGGGGGACACCGAGCTCAACCCCGACGTCGAGCCCGATTGGGAGCGCTCGTTGCGGCGGCTCACCGTGAAGAACCAGGTGATCTGCATCGAGGTCGTGGACCGCCGAGAGGTGGAATTCCCCGACGTCGGCGACATCCTCATCCGCGATCCCGAGACCGACTTCGCGCGCTACGTGAACACCTCCGACGACGCTGCGCGCGCCCGCTTCAACGCGGCGTCCGCGGCGCAGCGGGAGCGCATCCGGATCGCTATCCGGCGGGCGGGAGCGGGTCACATCCAACTGCGCACCGACCGCGACTGGGTGCACGACATCGCCCGCTTCGTGCTCACCTACCGGCGCGTGGCCACCGCGCTGCACACGCCGCCCCAGGGGGTGACGCGCTGATGGAGCTCTCGTTCCTGAATCCCGACCGGCTCTGGGTGCTCGCCGTGGTTCCGCTGCTCGTGGCGCTGTACGTCTTCGCGCTGCGACGCAAGAGCCGGACGGGCATGCGGTTCACGAATACGGCTGTCCTCGGACGCGTCGTGCCGCGGCAGTCGCAGTGGCGTCGTCACCTTGCGGTGGCGATGTCGCTGCTGAGCCTGATCACGCTGGTGTTGGCCTGGGCGCGTCCGAACGGCGTCGACCGGGTGCCGCGGGAGCGGGCCACGATCGTGCTGGTCATCGACGTGAGCCGCTCGATGGCCGCGACCGACATCGCTCCCACGCGGCTGGAGGCCGCGCAGCAGCTCTCGATCGATTTCATCGACGAGCTGCCCGAGCGGTACAACGTGGCGGTCGTCTCGATGGCGGGCAGCCCGGCGACGCGGCTGCCTCCGACCACGGACCGCGCGCTGGCGGCCCGGGCGATCAGGGCGCTGGCGTTGCAGGACTCCACGGCCGTCGGCGACGCCATCCACGTGGCGCTGAGCGCCATCCAGATGGCGCCCCGCGGCGACGACGGGTCGATCGCGCCGGGGGCGATCGTGATGCTGAGCGACGGCCAGAACACCGCCGGACGTTCCCCCGCCCAGGCGGCCCAGCAGGCCGAGACCGACGGCGTGCCCATCCACACGATCGCCTACGGCACCGAGAACGGCTCGGTCGACCTGGACGGCGTCCGAGAGCGCGTCCCGCCGGACCGCGAGCTGATGGCGTCGCTCGCCGAGGCGACGGGCGGCACGTACGCCACCGCCGAGAGCGCTGGGGACCTGAGCCGGGTCTACAACACGATCCGCTCGTCGGTGGGGTATGAGGAAGTGCTGACCGAGACCACCGCGACGTGGGCGGGCTACGGGCTGGCGTTCGCCGTGGTGGCCGCGCTGGCGGCGGTGTCCCTGGGGGCGAGGTGGCCGTGATGACGCCGTTGATTTCGTTCTTCTTCCCCGACCGGCTGTGGCTGCTCGCGCTGGTGCCGCTGCTGCTGCTGTTGTACTGGGGGCTGTCCCGCCGGCGGGCGTCCCGGACGCGCACGTTCGGTATCGAGAACCTCAGCCGCGTGCTGCCGAAGCAGGCGGCATGGAAGCGGCACGTGGCGGTCGTTGCGGCGGTGCTGAGCCTCGCGTCCCTCACGGTGGCGTTCGCGAAGCCGAAGGACTCCGTCAACGTGCCCCGCGAGCGGGCCACGGTCGTGATCGCGATCGACGTGTCGCGGTCGATGGAGGCCACGGACGTCGACCCCAACCGCCTGGACGCCGCCAAGGCCGCCGCGCAGGGCTTCGTCGACCTGCTGCCGCAGGGATTCAACACCTCGCTGGTGGCCTTCGCGGGCTCGGCGGCGGTGATCGTGCCGCCGACGCAGGACAGGGCGCTGGTCAAGGCGTCCATCCAGAACCTCTCGCTGGCGCCGTCCACCGCCATCGGCGATGGCATCTACGCGTCACTGGACGCCCTGGCGCTCGTGCCGCCCGACCCGGACCATCCCGACGAGCCGACGCCGGCCGCGATCGTGCTGCTGTCGGACGGCTACACCAACATCGGGCGCAGCTCCCAGGCGGCCGCGCGGGATTCGCGGGAGGCTGGCTACCCGATCTACACCATCGCGTACGGGACGCCGAACGGCTTCGTGGTGACCAACGGACGCCGTGAGCCGGTGCCGGTCAACCCGGCAGAGTTGGCCACCGTCGCGCGCGAATCGGGGGGCGAGGCGTTCCGCGCGGGGAGCAGCGACGAGCTGCGCACCGTGTACGCCTCCATCGCGCGATCGGTCGGCTACGAGCAGGTCGACCAGGAGGTCACCGAGCTCTACGCCGGCATTGCACTGGGTTTCGCGATCCTCGCCTCTCTGGCCGTGTTGTCGCTCGCGGCGCGGTGGCCCTGACGCGTCGAGCGCGGCGCGGCCGAGCGGACGCTGAGGGCAGTGGTTCACCCGGAGGCTGACGGCGATGCGACAGTCGGTGGTCGAAAAGCAGGGGGGTGGGGCAGTCGAGTGACCCGTCTGCGTCGGGGGGAGAGGCCCATCCCGGATCGGCTTGCGTGCCCGCTGTGAAGCGAGCCTGTGATGTGAAGCGAGCCTGTGGTGAGATGGACGCGTGACGATCACCGCCAACCTCGCCGCCGCCAAGGACCGCATCGACGCCGCGTGCGCGCGTGTCGGACGCGATCCCGGTGGCGTGGAACTGCTGCCGGTGAGCAAGACCCATCCGCTCGCCGACATCCGGACGGCGATGGGTGCGGGCTATCGCCGTTTCGGCGAGTCCCGCCCGCAGGAGCTGCGTGACAAGGCGGTGGAGCTGGCGGACGCCGGCGTCGCCTGGGTCGCCATCGGCCACTTGCAGACCAACAAGGTCAAGCTCGTGGCCGAGCACGCCGCCGAATTCCAGGCCCTCGGATCGCTGCACGTGGCCGAGGCGCTTGACCGCCGGCTCCAGGCGCTCGGCCGTCGCCTGCCGGTCCTCGTGCAGGTGAACAGCTCCTCAGAACCGGCCAAGGGCGGTTTCGCGCCCGACGAGGTGATCGACGCCGTCGCCCGGCTCCGATCCTGTGACGCGCTGGACGTCCGCGGCCTGATGACCTTGGCCGTCAACAGCCCGGACGCCGACGCCGTGCGGGCTTGTTTCACCACCATGACGGACCTGCAGTCGCGGCTCCGGGACGCCCACGGCGGGGGATTCGACGCGCTGAGCATGGGCATGTCGGGTGATTTCGAGCTGGCCATCGAATGCGGCTCCACCTGCGTCCGGCTGGGCACGACCATCTTCGGCCCGCGCCCGGCACTTTGACGTGTCCCATCTCCCCAACGTCACTGGCTCAGCACTCGGGGAAACCGTCGCCGTTCCACCTCTTTCGGGGATTCAGGCGCCGGCGTCCACCTGCTCGCGGAACTCGGCGATGACCGAGGCATAGCGCGGCAATGCCACCTCGGCGAGATCGTCCAGCATGGTCCGCAGGCGGCGCGGCACCTGGACGCCCTCGTTGCCGTAGTGGACCAACTCCTCCAGCGACAGCCGCAGCAGCGACTCGCCCGAGGGCGGGACGACGACCAACCGGACGATGCCCTCCTCGTCGACGATGTAGGGGCTCGGTGGGTTGCGCTGCACGATCTCGCGCAGGAGGTGGTGCACCTCGTCGATCACCTGTGTCGCGGTCGTGGGGTCGTTCACTCCCGCGGAGAGCGCCCGCTCCCCGATGTCGACCAGCTGCCGGAAGCCGAACGAGAGGTCCTGGCGCATCGACCGCTCCGTCGCCAGCCGGATCTCCGAGTTGACCCGTGCGGTCAGGTGGGCGCGGGCGTCCGCCTCGTCGTCGTGGTCGGCGAAGGCGTCGTCGGCCGGATCCCAGAGCGTCGCGAGCCGCTGGCCGTGGGTCACGAACGTGCCCAGACGTGGGTGGAGCACGAGGACGCCCCCGGCGTCCCGCGCGCAGGCGACGAGTCCGGGGAAGTCGATCTCGTCCACGTAGCCGTGGCGGTCGTCCACACAGATGTCGACGCGAGGCGTGTCGACGCTGGGGGACCAGCTGGGCCCCACGCTCAGCGCCTCGTCGCCCGCCACGCCGGGGTACACCTTGTCGACCAGGGCCATCGTGGCGTCGCCGATGCGCGAGACGACCCTGCTCACCTGGATCGTCGACGTGATGTGGTGGATGAAGGCGAGGAATGACGCGACGCACGCCAAGGCGATGAAGAAGCCGAACGTGACCGCCACGCGGGGCACGAAGGCGTCCGCTCGACCGTCGTCGCTCACCACCGAGCGGAGCACCGTCAGGCAGTACACGAAGGCGGCCACGAAGAGCCCGAAGGTCACCTGGACGACGCGGCTCTGCAGGAACGAACCGAGCACGCGGGGCGTGAACTGGCTGCTGGCCAGCTGCAGGACGACCATGGTCACCGAGAAGACGAGGCCCGTGACCGAGATCATCGCGCTCGCGATGGTCGTCAGCATGCCCCGCGCCGCCTCGTCGTCACCGGGGAAGACGAAGAAGGCGACGGCACGCAGATCGTCCTCGAACACCGGCAGCAGCACCCCCAGCGCGGCGGCCGCCAGACTGAACGCCGCGGGAATGGCCCAGAACGGACGCCACAGACGTCCCCAGACGCCGAGCTCCTGAACTTCTGGAGCATTTCCCCTTGCTCGTTGGGTGTCGGCCATGCCGTGATCCTGCCAGAGTCTCCTCTGCTCGACGTCGCGGGCGTGGCGCTCTGAGCGCGATGGGGCCAAGTCAGGCTAGGGTGGAAGCCCGTGGGGCAGACATCAGGGACGCAGACATCACGGACCAAGCACATTTTCGTCACCGGGGGCGTCGCGTCCTCACTCGGGAAGGGGCTGACGGCCTCCTCGTTGGGCTCGTTGCTCGTGGCCCGGGGCATGCGGGTGACCATGCAGAAGCTGGATCCCTACCTCAACGTCGATCCGGGCACCATGAACCCCTTTCAGCACGGCGAGGTCTTCGTCACCGAGGACGGCGCAGAGACCGACCTCGACATCGGTCACTACGAGCGCTTCCTCGACACCGACCTGAGCGGGGAGGCCAACGTCACGACCGGCAAGGTGTACTCCACGGTCATCGCCAAGGAGCGGCGCGGGGATTTCCTCGGCGACACCGTCCAGGTGATCCCGCACATCACCAACCAGATCCGCAACGACATGCTCAGCATGGCCACCAAGGACACCGACATCGTGATCCACGAGATCGGCGGCACCGTGGGCGACATCGAGTCGCTGCCCTTCCTGGAGGCCGCGCGGCAGGTGCGCCGCGAGGTGGGGCGCGAGAGCGTGTTCTTCCTGCACGTCTCCCTGGTGCCCTATCTGGGGCCGTCCGGCGAGCTCAAGACCAAGCCCACGCAGCATTCGGTCGCCGCGCTCCGACAGGTCGGCATCACCCCGGACGCCATCGTCTGCCGCTCCAACCGTGACATCCCAGACGGCATCAAGCGCAAGATCGCGCTCATGTGCGACGTGGACGAGGAGGCGGTGATCTCCTGCCCCGACGCCCCGAGCATCTACGACATCCCGAAGGTCCTCTTCGACGAGGGACTGGACGCCTACGTCGTCCGCCGATTGGGTGTCAGCTTCCGCGATGTGGACTGGAAGCGCTGGAACGACCTGCTGGAGCGAGTCCACCACCCCCGCGAGGAGGTCACGATCGCCCTGGTGGGCAAGTACATCGACCTCCCGGACGCCTACCTCAGCGTCTCCGAAGCGCTGCGCGCAGGGGCGTTCGCGAACTGGGCCAAGGCGAACATCCGCTGGGTGGCGTCCGATACCTGCGCGACGCCGGAGGGCGCCGCCGAGCAGCTCCACGACGTGGACGGCATCGTCGTGCCCGGAGGCTTCGGCATCCGCGGCGTCGAGGGCAAGCTCGGCGCACTGCGCTACGCCCGCGAGAATCGGATCCCCACGCTCGGGCTCTGCCTCGGCCTGCAGTGCCTGGTCATGGAGGTCGCCCGGGACGTCTGCGGGCTGGAGGGCGCGGCGTCCACCGAGTTCGATCCGGGCACCGAGTACCCGGTGATTTCCACGATGGCCGATCAGGCTGCCTACGTCGAGGGCGCCGGCGACCTGGGTGGCACGATGCGGCTCGGCGCCTACCCGGCACTCCTGACGCCGGGCTCGATCGTGGCCGACGCCTACGGCGTGACCGAGGTCTCCGAGCGGCACCGGCACCGCTACGAGGTCAACAACGCCTACCGCGATCAGCTCGAGGCCGCGGGGCTGCGCGTGTCGGGCACGTCGCCCGACGGGCGCCTCGTGGAGTTCGTCGAACTCGACCGCGACCAGCACCCGTATTTCGTCGCCACGCAGGCGCACCCTGAGCTGAAGTCGCGTCCGACCAATCCGCATCCGCTGTTCGCCGGCCTGCTGAGGGCGGCCGTGCAGCGCATGCGCAGCCAGCGGCTGTTCACCGACGAGGAGCAGTGATGCTCCCGCTGCGGGCGCTGTCGGCCGACGAGGTGTGCGACGAGCCGCTGACGTGGCCGATCGACTCCCACGAGATGCTCGGCGAGGGCCTGGTGAGCGACTTCGTCCGCGACGTCGTCGAGACCCCGGACGGCGGCACCATGCAGCGCGACTACCTGCTCCACACCGGCGCGGTCGGGATCATCGCCCTCGACGACGCCGAGCGCGTCGTGGTCGTGCGGCAGTTTCGCCACCCCGTCGGCTTCCGGCTCGTCGAGCCGCCGGCGGGGCTGCTGGACGCCTCCGGCGAGAGTTGGTTGGCCGGTGCAGAGCGCGAGCTGGCCGAGGAGGCCGAGCTCATGGCGTCCGACTGGCGGGTGCTCGTGGATCAGTTCAATTCCCCGGGCTGCTGCCAGGAGTCCCTGCGCATCTACCTCGCGCGGGGGCTCAGCCCGACCCCACGGCCCGACGGCTTCGTGGTCGAGCACGAGGAGGCCGACATGGAGGTGGGCCTGGTTGGGCTGGACGACCTCGTCGACGCCATCTATGCGGGCCGCGTCCAGAACCCGACGATGGTCGCCGGCGCGCTGGCGACGTTCGCGGCGTTGCGCACCGGGAGGTTGGACGCCCTGCGCCCGGCCGACGCGCCCTGGCCGGCGCGGGAGGCGAAGGACGCCCGCGACGCGCAGATCCACGCCCTCGGCGGCCAGACGCGGCCCCGCTGAGGCGGCGATGACTTCGCCCGGCCGCGCGGTGGCCGCCTACCTCGACCACCTGACGGCCGAGGTGGGGGCGTCCGCCCACACCGTGGCGGGCTACCGGCGCGACCTTGGGCGCTACGTCGACCACTTGGCCGAGCTGGGGATCGAGGACATTCGCGCCGTCACCCCGGAGCACGTCCGCGCGTTCGCCGCGGGCCTGCGGGCGGGCAGCGCGGGCAG
>JAKDIK010000321.1 GCA_030450535.1 Propionibacteriaceae bacterium | reverse complement strand
CGGGGCCTGAGGGAGCGGGCAGCTCGGCGAGGGCGTGCGCCACCTCGTCGGCCAGGTCGGATGCCGCCGCCGTGGCCTCGCGGGCAGAGCCGGCCTCGGCGTCCAGCGATAGGGAGACGAGGCCGGTCTCGGGTGGGACGCGGTAGGTGTGGCGTCCCAGAACGGTGATCTGCATGGCGGGCTCCTCCCGGGCGGTTCAGTCCGTGACCCGGCTCGCCGGCGGCCGGTACCGCAGGTCGTCGTAGTCGGGGTGGCGATCCATCCAGGCGGACACGAACGAGCACATGGGCAGGACCGGCATGCGCTGGCGACGCACGTGGTCGAGCGTCGCCTGGACCAGCTGGCCGCCGATGCCGCGGCCCTCCCACTCGCGATCGACCTCGGTGTGGGTGAACACGATGAGCTCGGCCGTCTCCTGGTAGGCAGCCCACCCGATGACCTTGCGCCCGTCGCGCATCTCGAACCGCTCGCGCTCGGCGTTGTCCACGACTTCCAGCGCCATGCCGCACCTCCTGTGGTGACCCGTGACCCGAGCCTATCGGCCGGATCGGACGTTTCTTGTTCCGGGAGTCGGACGCCCGTCTGCGAGACTGCGCCCATGGCCCTGCCCTCAACGCTCGCCGGACGCCTGCGGATTCCCGTCGTCGCCGCACCCATGTTCCTCGTGTCGGGACCGGACCTCGTCGTGGCAAGCTGTCGCGCCGGCGTCCTGGGGAGCTTCCCGGCGCTCAACCAGCGGACGACCGCCGGCCTGGCGGCCTGGCTGGCGGAGATCGAGGCGTCGCTGGGGGAACAGGATGCGCCGTACGCGGTCAACCTGGTGGTGCACGCGTCCAACCCCAGGCTGCGCGACGACCTGGCGGTGGTGGCCGAGCATCGGGTACCGGTGGTTCTCACATCGCTCGGCGCGGCCGCCGAGGTGGTGGAGGTGGTGCACGGGTACGGGGGCGTGGTGTTCCACGACGTGACGAACGCGCGGCACGCCCGCAAGGCGGCGGACGCCGGCGTCGACGGTCTGGTCTGCGTGGCTGCCGGGGCCGGGGGTCACGCCGGCACCCTCAACCCCTTCGCCCTCGTGGCTGAGGTGCGGCGCTTCTTCACCGGCACCGTGCTGCTCGCCGGGGCGCTGGCGTCCGGATCGGACGTGCTCGCCGCCCGCGCGCTCGGAGCCGACCTGGCCTACCTGGGAACGCGCTTCGTCGCGACGAAGGAGTCACTGGCCTCCGACGCGTACCGGGCGATGCTCGTGGACGCCTCGGCCGGCGATGTGGTCTACACCGCCGGGGTGAGCACGGTGGGCGCCAACTTTCTGCGTGCGTCGCTGGTGGCGGCGGGGCTTGATCCCGAGGCGCTGCCCGTGCCGGAACGGCCCGACCTGACGCACCTGACCAACCCGAGCCCGTCGGATGCGAAGGCGTGGCGCGACATCTGGTCCGCGGGCCAGGGCGTGGCCGGGATTGATGATGTGCCGAGCGTCGCCGAACTCGTGGATCGCCTGGTCGCCGAGTACGACGCCGCGCTGCGCGACCTGCAGGGCTGAGGTGGTCGAGAGCCGCGCGGCGTTCCTCTAGCAGCCCCAACCCCCTCGGCAGCGCCGGGGCCAGGAGGTGCGCCTCGAGCGCGGCCTGGTCGGTGTCGGTCCAGCCGAGCGCGGCGAGCACCTGCCGGACGCCGCCCGGCTGCGCCCGCAGGTGGGCCAGGACGGCGAGCATCGCGTCGGGGCGGGCCATCGCGGCGACCGGATCGACCTCGCCGGCCTCGGCCGCATAGGTGGGGTCGGTCCACAGCCGGCGGATGACCTCGGCGATGTGATCCGACGTCCGCGCGTAATCGGCGGCGATCACCTCGTCGGACACGCCCACCAGCGCCAATGCCAGGGCGACGGTGAAGCCGGTTCGGTCGCGGCCCACCGCGCAGTGGACGAGGGCGGCCCCGTCGGCGTGGGCCACTGCGCGCAGCGCGCCGACCACCGAGTCGGGCCGCAGGCCCAGGAACATGAGGTAGGCGTCCGCGGCCTCGTTGCCGGTGAGGGGCGTGACCTGAAGCTCGGCGTCCACCCACGGCAGCGCCTGATCGAGCACGTCGGGGTCGTCGTCCTCGGCCGCCGGGAAGAAGCTGAAGTGGTGGTAGTCGACTCCCTCGCGGGCGACGAACGGGGACGGGGAGCCGTGCACCTCGAAGTCGGTGCGCAGGTCGATGACGTCGCTGAGCCCGGCGTCGACGAGGGCGTCCAGCGCGGCGTCGGAGAGCATCGTCTGGTTCTCCGAGCGCCAGAGCCTCCCCGACTGCACCATCTGTCCGGACGCCGTCGGCGTCCCGCTCAGGTCACGCAGGTTCACCAAGCCGTCGATGCGCCGGGGCATGACGCCAGCCTACGCGGCCACCGCCGGACCAGGGGCGCTCGCGCGCGGGCCGGCTTGAGCCGGGTCACGCCAGGCCGTTGCGATAGGCGATCACCACCAGCTGCGCCCGGTCGCGTGCCCCCAATTTCAGCAGGATGTGGCTCACGTGGGTTCGGGCCGTCGCCTTGGTGATGAACAACCGTTCGGCGAGCTCGTCGTTGTTCAACCCCTGCGCGACCAGCTCCAGCACTTCGCGCTCGCGCTCGGTCAGCTCGCCCAGGCCGGGGTGCAGCGTGCCCGCGGTGGGTGTCCGCTTGCTCGTGGCGAACTGCGAGATCACCCGCCGGGTCACGGTCGGCGACAACAGGCTCTCCCCGGAGGCCGCTGCTCGCACGGCGCGCAGGATGTCGTCGGCGTCGGCGTCCTTCACGATGAATCCGGACGCCCCCGCCTCCAGCGCGGCGAACACGTACTCGTCCAGCTCGAAGGTGGTGAGCATGACGACCTTCGTTGCCGCGAGCGCGGGATCGGCGCTCAGCGCGCGCAGCGCGCTGAGACCGTCGGTGCCGGGCATGCGGATGTCCATGAGGACGACGTCCGGGGTCAGCTCCCGGACAGCCGCGATCGCCTCGGCGCCGTCGCCGGCCTCGCCGACCACGGTCATGCCCGCCTCGGAGGTCACGAGCGCGCGCAGCCCCATGCGCACCAGCGCCTGATCGTCCACGATGAGAACGCGAATGTCGGTCACGGG
>JAKDIK010000320.1 GCA_030450535.1 Propionibacteriaceae bacterium | reverse complement strand
GGCTCGCCGTCCGGCTCGTAGACCAGGCACCAGCCGGGCGCTCCCACGGGGGCGAGCCCGGTCGGGTCCTCGTCGCACGTGTAGGGCAGCGGGATCGGCCAGTCGTCGCTGATGGCCGTATCACCGGGGGAGATGCCGCGCCGCACGGGCGTCGGCGTGGGGGGGGCTCCGGGGGTGAGGACGCGGGCACCCGGCCGCTGTTCGGCCGGCAGGGACGCCGTGGCCTGCTCCCGCTGGTCGGTCAGCGTCGTGACGCCGAGGGATGCTGAGCTGGCGATCAGGCTGAACACGGCGATCGCGGCCACCGCGTAGCGCCGACGGCTCAAGGCCAGCATGCCCTGGAATCGTCGCTCCACCAGACGCGTGCTCAGGTCGGCCAGCAGCAGCGAGACCCCCAGCACGATGACGCTGCCCACGGGATCGAGTCGGGCAGCAGCCCCCGTCTCGTTCGCGTAGATCGCGTACACCGGCCAGTGCCACAGGTACAGCGAGTAGGCGCGGTTCGCGATGAACAGGGCCGGACGCCGCGTCAGCCACCAGGACGCGTGCCAGCGGTCGTTCGCGCCGCCGGTCGCCAGCATGACGGCCGCCGCGGACGCCAGCGGCACCAGCGCCACCCAGCCCGGGAAGGCGGCGCGTCCGAACAGCAGGCCGGTCACCAGCAACAGCGCGACGCCCAGCCAGGACACCGACCGCGAGATCCCCGCCGGCATCGCCAGTCGCGGCAGCAGGGCCACCAAGCCGGCCAAGGTGAATTCCCACACCCGCGTCCACGTGCTCAGGTAGGCGACCGCCGGCTCCCGCGGCAGCAGCCACAGGGCGTACGCGAAGGACGCGGCCGTGGCGATGCCGAAGCAGACGGCCACCGCCCGGCGCACGTCGAAGTCCCACCGCCGCCGCGCCGCGGCGATGGCCGCGAACACAGCCGCCATGAGGACGAACACCTGACCCTGCACCGACAGGCTCCAGAAGTGCTGGAAGGGGTTGAGCCGCGTCACGTCCGGCGCCGTGTAGTCGGCGTCGTCGGCGATCATCTGCCAGTTCTCCCAATACAGCAGCGAGGCCTGACCGTGGGCGACGAGGCTGGACTGGTGCAGCGGCGGCAGCAGGAACCAGCCCGCGATCAGTGTCACCGCCACCACGATGGCCGCCATGGGCACCAGCCGCCGGAAGCGCTGAATGAGGAAGTCCACCAACCGGAACGCCGCCTGCTTGCGCGCGAAGCTGGCGGTCATCAGGTAGGCGGAGATGAAGAGGAACACGTCGACGCCGCCGGAGACGCGCCCCGACGTCCACAGGTGGTAGGCGATGACGAGGCAGATGGCGAACCCGCGCAAACCTTGGATGTCCGCGCGGTATCCCGTGCGGGAGCGCTGGGGGTTCGCCATACTCCCAAGAGTAGGGAGACATCGCCGATTCGCCACACGATGCCACACCCGGGAGCCGACTTGCACGCGCCGGCCCCCACATAAAGCAAACTATGAAAAGATGGTCCCACATTGACCCCGAGGGAGCGGACATGGCAGATACCCCCCAGACAGACACCCCCCAGGCGCGCGCCCCTCAGGCAGGCGCCACCGAGACGGGCGCCACCGGGACGGGCGACGGCGCGCAGGCGAGGGGCGCCCGCCGCGTGGTGACCTTCACGGCGAACCCCAGCATCGACAGGACGGTGGCTCTGCCGGGCCCCCTGGCGCGCGGGGAGGTGCAGCGTGCGGCGTCGGTCACCGAGCAGGCCGCCGGCAAGGGCGTCAACGTCGCCCGCGTGGTGGCCGAGGCGGGGGTGGATGCCGTCGCCGTGGCCGTTCTGCCGTTCGGCGATCCGGGCTACCGCGTCATGCTCGATGCCGCCGTGCCCGCCACCATGAGCGTGTCGGCGCCGCAGGTGCAGCACCGCCCGCGCACCAACACCGCGATCACCGAGCCGGGCGGCACGACCACCAAGATCAACGAGCCGGGCCCGACCCTGTCGGCCGATGACCTGGCCGCCGCCACCGACCAGCTCCTCGAGGCCGCGTCCGGCGCCGCGTGGGTGGCGCTGTCGGGCTCGCTGCCGCCCGGCGCCCCGGACGACTGGTACGCCCGCCTGGCCGCAGCCCTGCGTCCGCTGGGCACGAAGATCGCCATCGACACCTCCGACGCGGCGCTGGACGCCGTGCTCGCGGCCCTGCCGGCCAGCTCGTTCGACCTCATCAAGCCCAACTCCGACGAGTTGGCCCAGCTCACGGGAGGGGACGCCGCCGCGTTCGAGGCGGCCGCCGCCGACGGTGACGTGGCCGACATCGTCGTCGCCGCCACCCGCCTGCGCGACCGCGGCATCGCCAACGTGCTCGTCACCCTCGGCGGGGCGGGCGCGGTGCTCGTCAACGCCGAGGGCGCCTGGCATGCGTCCGCCCCCCGGATCAGCGTGGCCAGTACCGTCGGCGCCGGCGACTCCTCGGTGGCCGGTTTCATCCTGGGCGACGTGACCGGCATGCCCCCGGCCGGCTGCCTCGCTCACGCCGTCGCCTACGGCTCGGCCGCGGCCTCGCTGCCCGGCACGACGCTGCCGACCCCTGCCGACCTGCCTGCCGGCGAGGTCGGCGTCACGAACCTCACCATCACCGCCTGACGAAGGGAAACCCCCATGGCTCTCATCAATGCACAACTGGTCCGGCTGGACGCCGCCCTCGGGTCGGCGAAGGAGGACGTGATCGGCTCGCTCGCCCAGGTCGTGGCGGACGCCGGCCGCGCGGACGCCGCGGGTCTCAAGGCCGACGCCATGGCCCGCGAGACGAAGGCGGCCACAGGCCTGCCCGGGGGCTTTGCCATCCCGCACTGCCGCTCGGCCGCCGTGTCGGACGCCTCGCTGGCCTTCGCGCGGCTCAGCAACCCGGTCGACTTCGGGGCCAAGGACGGCCCCGCCGACCTCGTCTTCCTCATCGCGGCCGCCGCGGACGGCGACGCCGATCACCTCAAGCTGCTCACCAAGCTGGCCCGGGCGCTGGTCAAGAAGGACTTCCTCGCCTCGCTGCGTGCCGCCCAGACCCCGGCGGACATCGTCGCCCTGGTCGACGGCGTCCTCAACCCGCCCGAGACGACGCCGGGTGCGGCGGGTGCCGGTG
>JAKDIK010000085.1 GCA_030450535.1 Propionibacteriaceae bacterium | reverse complement strand
AAGTGCCAGTTGGGCTAGGCAAGCGGCGCTCCACCCGCAGCGGCTCAGCGGCGCTCCACCCGCAGCGGCTCAGCGGCGGTCGTGCGCGACCTCGGTGTCGATGAGGCGCCGCCAGGACCCGACGAGCGCCTCGTCGACGTAAGCCTTGCGCGATCCGCCGGGACGCACCTGGTCGTCCAGATGAAACTGCCGGACGCCGGCGCGCACGAGCCACGGCACGTGATCAGGGTGCAGGTCGCCGTCGGCGACGACCAGGGCCGCCAGCTCCGCGTCGGCACGCGCGCGGCGCACGAGGTCGTCCAGCCCGTGTTCGAGGGAACGCGCCGAGCCGGCGGTCCGCACCGAATCGAGCCCCGGCAGGCGGCGCAGCACTGCCCAGGCGTCGTCGGTGTCGAGGCAGCTGTCGAGGGCGCGCGAGAAGCTCCACGGGCAGCCGACGTCGGTCAGCAGCGCCCCCAGCACCTCGACGTCGACCTCGCCGAGCCCGTTGAGGAATCCCACCACGAGGCCGTCGGCGCCCGCGTCCAGGTAGCTCGAGATGAGGCCCCGCAGCCGGACGGCCTCGCCGCCGTCGGTCGAGAAGCCCTCCCGCAGGCGCACCACGGGCCGCAGGTGCAGCGTCGTCCGCGACCGGACGGCCGCCACCTCGCGCGGCTCGGGCGACATCGGTTCGTCGTCGACCAGGTTCACGAGCTCGAGGCGGTCGGCGCCGCCGGCCTCGGCGGGGGCGGCGTCGTGCGCCGACAGCACCCGGACCTCCAGCGTCCCGCTCATGGGTCCATCTTGGCCGACCGCGGGCAAGAACGCGCCGAGGGCGCCCCGCGTGGTGCGGGACGCCCTCGGGCTGGGGTGTGTCGGTTTGGTGCCCGGCGGTGGACTCAGAAGTCCATGCCGCCCATGCCGCCGTCGCCACCGGCGGGCATCGCGGGAGCCTTCTCGGGCTTGTCCGCGATCACGGCCTCGGTGGTGAGGAACAGCGCCGCGATGGACGCCGCGTTCTGCAGCGCCGAGCGCGTCACCTTCGTCGGGTCGGGGATCCCGGCCTTGAGCATGTCGACGTACTCGCCGGTCGCCGCGTTGAGGCCCTGGCCCGGCTCGAGGCCGGCGACCTTCTCCGCCACGACGCCGCCCTCGAGGCCGGCGTTCTCGGCGATCTGCTTCAGCGGCGCGGAGGCCGCCGAGAACACGATCTGCGCGCCCACGGACTCGTCACCGGTCAACGACACCTTGCCCTTGGCCGCCGCGGCGGCCTGCAGCAGGGCGACGCCGCCACCGGCGAGGACACCCTCCTCGACGGCCGCCTTGGCGTTGCGCACGGCGTCCTCGATCCGGTGCTTGCGCTCCTTGAGCTCCACCTCGGTGGCCGCGCCGACCTTGATGACGGCCACGCCGCCGGCCAGCTTGGCGAGACGCTCCTGGAGCTTCTCGCGGTCGTAGTCGGAGTCGGAGTTCTCGATCTCGCGCCGGATCTGGGCCACGCGGCCCTCGATCTGGGACTTGTCGCCGCCGCCGTCCACGATCGTGGTCTCGTCCTTGGTGACGCGCACGGAACGCGCCCGGCCGAGCAGCTCGAGGGTGACGGCGTCCAGCTTGAGGCCGACCTCCTCGGAGATGACCTGGCCGCCGGTGAGGATCGCGATGTCGCCCAGCATGGCCTTGCGGCGGTCGCCGAAGCCGGGAGCCTTGACGGCGACCGACTTGAACGTGCCCCGGATCTTGTTGACGATCAGGCCGGCGAGGGCCTCGCCATCGGTGTCCTCGGCAATGACCAGCAGCGGCTTGCCCCCCTGCATGACCTTCTCCAGCACCGGGAGGAGGTCCTTCAGGGAGGAGACCTTGCTGTTGACGATGAGGATGTAGGGGTCGTCGAGGACGGCCTCCATGCGCTCGGCGTCGGTCACGAAGTAGGGCGAGATGTAGCCCTTGTCGAAGCGCATGCCCTCGGTCAGCTCGAGGTCCAGCCCGAAGGTGTTGGACTCCTCGACCGTGATCACGCCCTCCTTGCCCACCTTGTCCATGGCCTCGGCGATGATCTCGCCGACGGTCTCGTCGGCCGCGGAGATGGACGCCGTCGCGGCGATCTGCTCCTTGGTGTCGACCGGCTTGGACTGGTTCGCGAGCTCGTCGGCGATCGCGGCCACGGCCTTCTCGATGCCGCGCTTGAGGCTCATCGGGTTGGCACCCGCGGTGACGTTGCGCAGCCCCTCACGGACCATCGCCTGCGCGATGACCGTGGCGGTGGTGGTGCCGTCGCCCGCGACGTCGTCGGTCTTCTTCGCGACCTCCTTGACGAGCTCGGCACCGATCTTCTCGAACGGATCCTCGAGCTCGATCTCCTTGGCGATCGAGACGCCGTCGTTGGTGATGGTGGGGGCTCCCCACTTCTTCTCCAGCACGACGTTGCGGCCCTTGGGGCCCAGCGTGACCTTGACCGCGTCGGCGAGGGTGTTCATGCCCCGCTCGAGGCCGCGGCGCGCGTCCACGTTGAATTCAATCAGCTTTGCCACTGTCGGCAATCCTTTCGGATGTCTGGGTTCGCCCGGATCGGTGCCCGCGACGGACGACCTGATCGGCAGGTCTCACCGCACCGGACGGGTGGCACTCGACATGGTCGAGTGCCAACTCCATGTTTAGCACTCGACCCCCGCGAGTGCAAACGATTCTCGCGCCCGGCGACGGCATCGGCCACCATGGGCACCATGCCGCTCACCGCCGCCCACCGCGTCCGCGCCGCCGCGAACTGGCTCAACCTGACCACGCCGCTCGGCCTCGGCATCGCCCTGGCCGGACGCGCGCGGCTGCGGCGTGGGCCGGACGGCCTCATCCTCGCCGAGGGCTACCGGCTCCGGTTTCCGATCGCCGGCGCCTTCACGATCGGCAACGTGGTCGCGACGGCGTCCGACTTCCCAGCGCTGGAGCGCCGCCTGCCCGGCTCCTTGGGCCACGAGGGTCGCCACGCCTGGCAGTACGCGGTGGGCGGGGTGTGGTTCTTCCCGGCGTACGCGCTGGCGTCCGGCTGGTCGCTGCTGGCCACGGGCAATCCGGCGCTGCGCAACCCCCTCGAACGTCACGCGGGCCTGGTGACCGGCGGCTACGTCCATCCCGTCACGGGGGACGCCGCCCCGCTGGCCTGGCGGTGGCGGGACCTGGTCAGCCGCCGACGCGGACGGTGAGGTGACGCGCCGAGCGATTCTGCTGACGGGTGGCACGCAGCCGGGAGAGACGACGGACGAGCAGCGGGGCATGGGCGAGTGCCTCCGGGCGGTCGAGCAGCGCGTTGAGCACCTGGTAGTACCGCGGCGAGGTGATGCCGAAGCGGGCGTGGATCTCGGCGTCCTTGGTGCCGTCGGCGGCCCACCATGAGTCCTCGAAATCGAGGACGCCGGCCTCCAACTCGCTGAGCCCGGCGGCCCGGGACGCGGGGGTTGCTTCGACGCTGATCGGCAGGGCATCGGACATGGCGACACACTACCCGCGAATCACACCGGTGTCATTCGCCGGGCGGGCCCGGCCGGCGGTGTGTCACCCGCGCGGACTGTTGCCTCCCCGGTGGGGCAACGGTTGAATGGACTGGTTCCCGAACCCCTCATCGACATCGCTCGGAGGCACGCACATGGAGTTCCTGCACGGCACGCTCATCCGCTACCCGTGGGGCACCTACGACGCCATTCCCCAGCTGCTGGGCCAGGACCCCGACGGCGAGCCGGTCGCCGAACTGTGGCTGGGAGCACACCCTCTGTCGCCCTCGCGGCTCGGGGACAGCCCGCTGGACGCGGCGCTGGCCGCCCACCCGGAGGCGCTGGGAGACGCCTCCCGCGCCGAATTCGGCGAACAGCTTCCCTTCCTCATGAAGATCCTGTCGGCGCGGCACGCCCTTTCGCTGCAGGCCCACCCGTCGCGCGCGCAGGCGGAGGAGGGGTTCGCGGCTGAGGAGGCCGACGGGGTCCCCCGGGACGCACCGCAGCGCACCTACCGCGACGACTGGCCCAAGCCCGAGATCCTGGTGGCGCTGGAGGAGTTCCACACCCTGCTCGGCTTCCGCAGCCCCCGGATCACGTGGCACCTGTTCCACCAGCTCGGCGTCGGGCCCGACGTCCTGCGCCTCCTCGGCCCGCTGAACGCCCGCGACGGCGAGGCGGCACTGCAGGAGGTCTTCCTCGACGTCCTCACCATCGAGGGCGATCGCACCGCCCTCGTCGACGACGTCCTCACCTGCGCCCGCAGACACGCCGACGACGCCGGCGACGCCGGCGACTTGGCCCGCACGGCGCTGGAACTGCACGAGGTGTTCGGAACCGACCAGGGCATTCTCGCGGCGATGCTGATGAACCGGGTCGTGCTCACCCCGGGCGAGGCGGTGTACGTGCCCGCCGGTGTCATGCACGCCCACCTGCGCGGCACGGGCATCGAGGTCATGGCGTCCTCGGACAACGTGCTGCGCGGCGGGCTCACCAGCAAGCACATCGCCGTGGATGAGCTGGTCCGCGTCGTGAACTTCAGCTGGTCCGTCCCGAAGGTGCTGCGCGGCGACGAGGTGAGCCCGGGCGTGTTCGACTATCCGACGCACTGCGACGAGTTCGACGTGTGGCGCCTGGAGCCGGCGGACGCCCGCGGCGTCCAAGTGCCGGCCGACGGGTTCGCGCGCATCCTGCTGGCCACGCGCGGCACGGCCACGCTCACCTCGGACGCCGGCGAGCTACGGCTGGCCCGCGGCGAGGCCGCCTTCCTCGCCGCGACCGACTCCGGCGTCACCCTGAGCGGCGACGCGCAGGTGTTCTGCTCGGCCCCGGGGCTCGCCACGCCGCACGCCGCCTGAACACCCCCACGCGGGCGCGCCACGAGGGGCGACGTGGCAAACTACCCCCGGATGAGGTCGACCTGAACGAACGGAGACGCTGATGGCCGGCGGACTGGCAGCGCTTCTGGATGACATCGCCGCCATGGCGCGCCTGGCCGCGGCATCGGTGGACGACGTGGCCGCTGCGGCTGGCCGCGCGAGCGCGAAGGCGGCCGGCGTGGTCGTGGACGATGCGGCGGTGACCCCCCGCTACGTGACCGGCTTCCAGCCCGCCCGCGAACTGCCGATGATCAAGAAGATCGCCGTCGGCTCGCTGCGCAACAAGCTGCTGCTCATCCTCCCCGTGGCCCTGGCGTTGAGCCAGTGGGCGCCGTGGCTCCTGACGCCGCTGCTCATGGCGGGCGGCACCTACCTCAGCTTCGAGGGCGCCGAGAAGCTGTGGGAGAAGGTGTCCGGGCACGACAAGCACGCGCCGAGGACGCCGGCCCCGATCCAGGGCGGCGAACACGAGAAGACGATGGTCGCCGGCGCCATTCGGACCGACCTGATCCTGTCCGCCGAGATCATGGTGATCGCGCTCAACGAGGTGGCCGGCGAGGCCTTCTGGTCGCGCCTCATCATCCTGGTCGTCGTCGCCATCGCGATCACGGTCGGCGTCTACGGCGTCGTCGCGCTCATCGTGAAGATGGACGACATCGGGCTGCACCTGATCGAGAACGCCAAGGGCCTCGCGCAGAGGTTCGGGCACGGGCTCGTCGCCGGCATGCCGGTCGTGCTCAGCGCGCTGTCGTGGATCGGCATGATCGCCATGCTGTGGGTGGGCGGCCACATCCTGCTGGTCGGCCTGGACGAGCTGGGTTGGCACGCCCCGTACGGGTTCGTCCACCACATGGAGGAGGTCGTGGCCCACGCCACCGGCGCGCTCGGCGGGTTCCTCGGCTGGCTGACCAACACGTTCTTCTCCTTCCTCGCCGGGCTGGCGGTGGGCGCGGTGATCGTCGTCGTGCTCCACCTCATCCCGCGCCGGGGCGGCAAGCACGCCGCGGATCCGCACCCATGAGGCCCCGGGGCTGGGACCGGGCCCTGGCCGCCCTCACGGCCCCACCCCGTTCCGTCGTGCTCATCGACGGCGGCTCGGGCTCCGGCAAGACGAGCCTGGCGTTGGCGCTGGCGTCCGACTGGCCGGGACCGGTCACGGTGGTGAGCCTCGACGACATCTATCCGGGCTGGGACGGCCTGGCGGCGGGCTCGGACGCCGTGGCCCGCGACATCCTCCGCCCACAGTTCCCCGGCTACGAGCGGTGGGACTGGGAGCGGGGCCGACCCGCGGGCTGGGTGGCGCTGGAACAAAGAGCCGCACTGATCATCGAAGGCTGCGGCGCCCTCACGCCCGCGAACCGGGCGCTGGCGACGGCGGGCATCTGGCTGAGCGCGCCAGCCGCCCAGCGGCGCGCCCGAGCGCTGGGGCGCGACGGCGAGGCGTTCGCGCCCCACTGGGAGGCATGGGCGTCCCAGGAGTGGGCCCACTGGCGCGCCCATCGGCCCCGCTCACTGGCGGACTGGATCGTCTCGCGTGACACAATGGTCCGCGGACCCGCCCGGGTCACGCCTCCGTAGCTCAGTTGGTAGAGCGCCCGCCTTGTAAGCGGATGGTCGCGGGTTCGAATCCTGTCGGAGGCTCGTGGATCCCCGCAAGCTCGGCCCCAGTTCCCTCGGCGTGACCGCCGCCGCCCGTGTGCGCAGCACATGGGCCGACGCCACGGCGGCGAACCCCGACCATTCGCGGTGGTACGTCGAGCGCTTCCGGGCGCTGGCAGCGTCGGGCGCCGACCTGGTGGGCGAGGCCCGCCTGATCGACGCCATGGCGCCGCGTCGGGCCACGATCCTGGACGCCGGCTGCGGGCCGGGCCGCCACGCCGGGCACCTGCACCGTGCGGGGCACACGGTCGTGGGCATCGACCTCGATCCGGTGTTGCTCGAGGCGGCCGAGGCGGACGACCCGGGCCCGACCTACCTGGTCGGCGACTTGGCAAGCGTGGACCTGCCAGCGGAGACGCCGCAGGCGTTCGATCTCATCCTGTGCGCCGGCAACGTGATGGCGTTCCTGCATCCACAGACGCGGCGCCCGGTGCTGCAGCGGTTCGCGCGCTGGCTCGCCGAGGACGGACGTGCGGTCGTCGGCTTCGGTCTGGCGCGGGGGTACGCCCTCGCCGACTTCGAGGCGGACGCCGCGGCGTCCGGCCTGATCGTGCAGCAGCGCTTCGCCACCTGGGATCTGCGTCCCTTCACCGACGAGGCCGACTTCGTGGTCGCGGTCCTCACCCGGTCCTCCGCTGCCGCCAGAAGTAGCTGATCACCATGGCGGCCAGCAGCACGATCGATACGATCCACAGCACCCAGGCGTAGGTCTCGACGACGTCGACGGCGGGCTCGCCGATCCAGTAGCCCAGCGCCACCCAGCCGGCCTTGACGACACCCGCGCCGACGAGCGCGACCGGCAGGAATGTCCGGACGCGAACGCCGGCCGCTCCGACCGCCACCAGCATGACGTTCATCGGCAGCGGCAGCGGCAGGAACGACACGAGGATGGCCGGCACGGCGAAGCGGTGGGTCACGTCCCACGCCCGATCCCAACGCCGCCGGGTGCGCTCCGACTTGCCGGACGCCCACACGTCCACCATGCGTCGTCCCCACAGCCGGCCCGCGAAGTAGTACACGGTGGCGATCCCGAGCGACATCAATGTGCCGGTCACCAGCACCAGCGGCCACCACGGGTTGCCCACCGCCGCCAGCGCGCCCACGTAGGCCAGGCCAGCGCCGTAGCCGAGCCCGGCGAGCACGAACGGCGCCTGGGTCAGCAGCAGCGGCCGCAGCGGGATCATCGCCAGACCGTAGACGGCGAGCACCCCCATGGCGGTGAGGCAGGCGATGTCGGCGCGCGTGGGTTGGCGCTGCCAGGGCAGGGACGGGTCGGCCCACCACTCCGCGTCCGCAGCGTCGGCGGCCCGGGAAACGGCCTCACGATCGGGCTCGCGCTCAGGCTGGGGCTCGGTCACGGCGGCGAGCCTACCCGCACGTGTCGGCGGCAACTCGTGGCGCGACAGTGGCCGACAGGCAACAAATGATGATTCAATGGGGATCGGGTCGCAACGGTTGCGGCCCTTCCACCAAGGATCGTCGGGCACGTACCTGCCCGTGGAAAGGGGGGTGGCCCCCATGGCCACTGTTTCGTTCAAGGACGCTACCCGCGTCTACCCGGGTTCCGAACACCCGGCTGTCAACAAGCTCAACCTCGAGATCGGCGATGGCGAATTCATGGTCCTCGTCGGCCCGTCGGGTTGTGGCAAGTCCACCTCGCTCCGCATGCTCGCGGGTCTCGAGGAGGTCAACGCCGGCAACATCTTCATCGGTGATCGCGACGTCACCGACCTGCCGCCGAAGGACCGGGACATCGCGATGGTGTTCCAGAACTACGCCCTGTACCCGCACATGACGGTGGCGGACAACATGGGCTTCGCGCTGAAGATGCAGAACGTGCCGAAGGCCGAGCGCGAGCAGCGCGTCATGGAGGCGGCCAAGCTGCTGGGTCTGGAGTCCTTCCTGTCCCGCAAGCCGAAGGCGCTGTCCGGCGGTCAGCGCCAGCGCGTGGCCATGGGTCGCGCCATCGTGCGTCACCCGTCGGTGTTCCTCATGGACGAGCCGCTGTCCAACCTGGACGCCAAGCTCCGCGTCTCCACCCGCACGCAGATCGCCGCACTCCAGAGCCGTCTCGGCGTCACCACCGTCTACGTGACCCACGACCAGGTCGAGGCCATGACGATGGGTGACCGCGTGGCGGTCATGAAGGACGGCATCCTGCAGCAGGTCGACAGCCCGCTCAACCTCTACGACTCGCCGAACAACCTGTTCGTGGCGGGCTTCATCGGCTCCCCGGCCATGAACTTGATCACGGGCCGCGCGACGGCGGACGGCGTCCAGGTCGGCGACTACGTCGTGCCGGTCGGGCGCGAGGTGCTGGCGAAGGCCGGCGGCGAGACCGACCTGACCCTGGGCATCCGTCCGGAGCACTTCCGCACCGCGGACGACGGCCAGGGCATCGGCGTCGACATCGCCGTGGTCGAGGAGCTCGGTGCGGACTCGTACCTCTACGGGACGCTCGCGGGCCTGTCCGAGGACGACAAGCTGACGGCGACCCAGATCGTCGCGCGTCTCGAGTCGCGTCATCCGCTGACCAAGCGCGACACGGTGCGCCTGCAGCCCGACTACGACAAGATGCACGTGTTCAGCAACAAGACGGGCGAGCGCTACACCTGAGGGTGAGGTTCGACACCCATCACGGCGGGGCCCGCGGCGCAAGCCCCGGGCCCCCCGTTGTGGGTGGTGCCGGGGCGTAGGTGGG
>JAKDIK010000084.1 GCA_030450535.1 Propionibacteriaceae bacterium | reverse complement strand
CCCCGCCCCCGGCTGGGGGGGGGGGGGGGGGGGGGGGGCCCCGCCCCCCGGGGTGGGGGGGGGCCCGCCCGCGGGCCCGCCCACCGCACTGGTGGGTGCGGGGGACGCCTGGTCCGAGCGGGCCGGCGGCACCTCCGGGGCGTTGTGGGGGGCGCTGCTGACCGCGGTCGGCCGGGTGCTCGGCGACGAGGAGCCCGCCACCGCCACCACGATGCGCGCGGGGGCCGAAGCCGCGCTGGCGGCTGTCCAGCGATTGGGCGGCGCCCAGGTGGGCGACAAGACGATGGTGGACGCGCTGGCCCCGCTCGTCGCCACCCTGGGTGAGCAGCTGGATGCCGACCAGCCCCCGGGCGAGGCCTGGTCGGCCGCGGTCGCCGCCGCCGAGGAGGGCGCGACGAGCACGAGCGGCATCGTCGCCAAGGTCGGCCGCGCGCGTCCGCTGGGGGAGAAGAGCGTCGGGACACCGGACCCCGGTGCGACCTCGCTGGCGCTGATCGCGGGGGTGCTCGGCCGGGGCTGAATCCGTCGCGACCAGCCGCCTCAGCGGATCCGGATCGCGTGCACCTTGGCGTCGTAGCCCGCGAACACCATCGTGTTGCCGAACACGCTGGGCGTCGACTCGATGTTGAGCCCGCCCGTGACCTGCATGGTGGTCAGGTCTTCGCCGGTGTGCGGATCGAACAGGTGCAGCGTGCCGCCGGAATCCGGCAGGACCCCGTACTGCTGGCCGTCGTCCGCGGTCACCAGCACGGGTGAGCTCCACGAGTAGTCCGACAGGTGGCGACGCCACACCACATCGCCGGTCGCCTTGTCGAGCGCCACCAGCGTGCCCTCGCGGGGCGCGGTCGTCCGGGCGAGGTTGAAGAACACCAGGTCGGCCGTCGGGCCGGAACCCATCATGGGCGAGCCCATCAGGCCGCCGTTGATCGCCTCGTAATAGGCCGGAATGTCGTACTGCCAGACGATCTCGCCGGTGAACGCATCGATCTTGCGGACGTTCGTGATCCGCTCGCCGCCGGTCTGCCCGCGGTTGTCGACCTCATTTCCGGTGTAGACGAAGACGCCGCCGTCGACCTCCTCATCGAGCACCAACGAGGCGTCCGTGTCGTCCTGGGCGTCGATCATCCAGACGATCTCGAGCGTCGTGGCGTCCCAGCAGAACACGTTGCCGTCGTTGTCGGCGGCGAACATCAGGTTGCGGTAGGCCACCGCCGAGTTCTCGATGCCGAACTTCTCGTTCGTCGTCGCCGCATACCGCAGGCGCGTGACCTCCGGGTCAATCGACACCGTCGCTGCCGCCGCGTCGTAGCGGGAATTGAGCTTGATCTTGTAGATGAGCCCGTTCTCGCCCGGCTCGATGGCGGTGTCGGTGGCCGCATTGATGAGGACCGACGAATCAAAAGCACCCCAGTCCGCGCGATGCGCCACCGGATCGAGCCCCTGAAGGTGCCAGACCTCGGTGTTCTGGATGAGATCGAACACGCGCCAGCGCCACGGCCCAATCGTGCCGTTGGTGTCGTTCAACCCCTGGCCGGCATACAGCAGCGGATAGCCCCGCGGATCCACCGACGCCGTGCCCTTGAACCCCCAGCCCACCTCGATCGGCGGCTTCGTCGGCTCGCCCGTCGCCAGATCGAATCGGTGGATCTTGCCCTCGAACACCGGATAGATGACCTCGACGAAGCTGTCGTCGTCGACGAACTTCGCATCCAGCCCCATGGCGACCTTCGTCTCACGCGGCCACTGCACGAGCAGCGGCTGCCCCGTCCACCCCGCACCCGGCCAGTACGATCCCTCCCCGCGGATCGTGCCGATCTGGGCCTCCCACACCTTTTCGAAGCGGCGTTCGGTGATGGACGCCGTGCCGTACGTTCCACCGGTGCGCCAGTTGTTGCCGCGGAAGGTCAGCACCCCGGGAATCCCTGCGTAGTTCGCCGGATCCCCGAACGCCACCTGCTCGGTGGGGGCGTAGTCGGTGATCGGCTGGCCCGCCTCGTCCACCACTTCCCACTGCACCGTTCCGCTGCCGTCGGCCATCGGCCGCTCGTGGACGGCCCCCGCCACCGTGGGCGGGGTGTACCCGGGCAGCGACGTCAGCGAGATGGGGCCGGTCTGCGGATCCACGGCCCGCGACACCGACGCGTCAGGTCGGTGCGGGCGTTCGCCGGTCTGCACCACGACGTCGGTCGAACACGCCGAGAGGCCGACGAGCACGCTGACGATGCTTGCCGCGGCGAGGCGACGGCGGGGCTGGGTCATCGGGGGCTCCTCGGGCTGGTTCGCAGGGCGTCCCCAGCGTACTTCTCCGCTACCCTGCACTGGTGTCCACCCCGCCCACCGCGTCCGTAATGACGCCGGCGGTCCGCATGGGGCTCTCGATTTCGATCGCCGTGGGACTGTACGGCATCTCGTTCGGGGCGTTGGCGGTGGCGTCCGGACTGACCGTGCTGCAGGCGTGTGCGCTCAGCGCGCTGATGTTCACGGGCGGTTCGCAGTTCGCGTTCATCGGCGTGCTCGGTGGGGGAGGGACGCTGCCCGCCGCGGTCACGGCCGCTTCGCTGCTCGGCGTCCGCAACGCCGTGTACGCCGTGCAGCTCAATGCCCAGTTGCGGCCGCCGCGGTGGCTGCGCCCGATGCAGGCCCTCGTGACGATCGACGAGTCGATGGCCACGGCGTCCGCCCAGGACGATACCGACGAGCAGCGGCGTGGCTTTTGGACGGCCGGCCTCGGGGTGTGGGTGCTGTGGAACGCGTTCACCCTGGTCGGGGCGCTGGCCGGCGAGGCGCTCGGCGACCCTCGGGCCTGGGGGCTCGACGGGGCTGCGGTCGCGGCGTTTCTCGGCCTGCTGTGGCCGCGGCTGCGCGCCCGCGATCCCGTCGCCGTGGCCGTCGCCGCGGCCTTCGTGACTCTCCTGGCCGTACCGTTCGTGCCGCCGGGCATCCCTGTCGTGCTCGCTGCGGTCGTGTCAGCGGGGATCGCGCTGGGGCAGCATCGGAGGTCGTCATGAGCGAGGTGTGGTGGTGGCTGCTGGCCGCCTGCGCGGTGGCGTATCTCACCAAACTGTCGGGCTATCTGCTGCCGGCCGACTGGCTCGACCAACCCTGGGTCCGCACGGTGAGCACCGGCATGACGGCCGGGCTGCTGGCGTCGCTGGTCGTGACGAACGCCTTCGTCACCGGCCAGACCTTGGTGCTGGACGCCCGCGTCGCGGCCCTGGCGGCGGGTGCGGTGGCGCTGTGGCTGCGCGCGCCCTATCTCGTCGTCGTGCTCGTCGGTGCCGTCGCCGCGGCCCTCGCCCGCCTGGCCGGCCTCTGACCGGGGTCCATCGAGGCAAGGAGAGTGGCAGCCGTCACTGGGCGAGCGCCGAGACGGCGATGATCCCGCTGTGTCTGCGCGGCGCCAGGCGTCCGGTGCGGGCGAAATCGGCCCAGATGCCGCGCACCGTGCGGCCGGCGGCGTCCACGTCGCGCCAGGTGCTGCCCTCCAGGATCGCCGAGCCGCGCCAGGCGTCCTCGTCGCCGAACAGCAGTGGCAGGTCGACGGTGTGGGCTGCTCGGTAGGGGTTACCGGGGGCGCCCCAGTCGAGGACGTACTGATAGCCGTGGCCGCCCGCCCGATGGTGCCGGCGTCCGAAGGTCCGCGCGCCGCGGCCGTAGATCTGCTCGGTCAGCGTGCGGACGGCCGCCTCCCGCAGGCCGCGTCCCACCCCCGGCACGGTGGCCGCGCGACGCAGCGCCGGAACCTCGTCGGCGAACAGCGCCACCTCGCGCGCCGTCGAGCCGACGAGGACGTCCACGTCGTGGGCCACGTCCGACCAGGCCTCGTCGCGCTCACTCTCGGCGGGCAGGGGGTCGAAGCCGTATTGGACGCCGAACGGCATCGCCGACCGCAGCCCGAACGGACGGGCCACGGCCTCGACGTGCGCCTGCGCGGCGACGATCTCCTCGGCCGAGGAGTCCTCGTCGAGCGCCGCAGCCTCCTCGGCCATGGTGGCGCTCATGGCCGAACGCTCCAGGGTGAGGCCGAAGGGGGCGCTCGCGATGATCGCCCGCTGGAACAGCCCGCGCGTGCCCTCGGCGATCATGAGGTGGGCCACGGAGTCGCCGCCGGCGGACTGCCCGAACAGCGTGATGTTGCCGGGGTCGCCCCCGAAGGCGGCGATGTTGCGATGCACCCAGGCGAGCGCCTCGATTTGGTCGAGCAGACCGAGGTTCGCGGGACGCCACGCCTCGGCTCCCAGATAGCCGAACATGCCGAGCCGGTAGGTCACCGACACCACGATCACCCGTTGCTCCATGACGAGCGGGTAGGGATCGAAGATGCTGATGTCGCCGGCGCCGGTGGTGTAGGAGCCGCCGTGGATCCACACCATGACGGGCAGGCGTTCGTCCGCGCCGGCATCGATGGGCAGCGTGAGGGACAGGTTCTGGCAGTGCTCGCTCACGGGTCGGGCCTCCAGCGACGGAGGCAGAATGAGGCTGGGCCGCTTGATCGGCGTCTGGGGGCACGACGGCGACCAGCGCGTGGCGTCCCACGGGCGGCGCAGCCTCATCACCGGTCGGGGGCGCTCATGGCGGCCGGCCTTCGCGTACGGGATGCCCGTCGCCCGTAGAACCCCCCGGTCCGTCCACCCGCGAATCTCGCCGGCGGGACAGTGCCACGTCGGGTGGCCCAGGCTGGGTGGGGTGAGGGGGTCCATGGTCAACCTTCCGGCGCGGCGAGATGCGCGGCATTCCGTTCGGATCCAAGGCTATCCACGGGTGGGTTGCCTCCCCACACGGGCAGGCCGGACCGTTCGGGGGTCAGCCGCTCCCGGCGGGTGCGCAGGAAATCACTCACCTCGGCCTTGTTGTCCATCCCGTTGTTCACTCGCCCACGCTAACGAACGTCCCCCGGGCGAGGGAGGCCCTGTCGTTACCCTTTCCGACGATCCCTTTCCGCCGGCCGCCCGAGGGAGTGAAATGGAGCCATGTTCGGAGCTGTCATTCATGCACCCGGGGACGTCCGCTACGAGGAGCGTCCCGATCCCACCATCGAGCAACCCACGGACGCGGTCATCCGCACCGTCGCCGCCTGCGTGTGCGGTTCGGATCTGTGGCGCTACCGCGGCATCAGCGAGGTGAAGGAGCCCACCCCGATCGGCCACGAGTACGTCGGTGTGGTCGAGGAGGTCGGTCCGGACGTCGCGACCGTCGCGCCGGGCGACTTCGTCGTCGGCGGTTTCACCCCCAGCTGCGGTGTCTGCGCCGCGTGCCGCAAGGGCGCCACCTGCAACTGCCTCGACAGCGACGGCTACCGCGGCTGCCAGGCCGACAGGATCCGCGTCCCGCACGCCGACGGCACGCTGCTCGTCGTGCCCGGGCCGGTGCCGGACGACCTCATCCCCAGCCTTCTCGCCCTCTCGGACGTGATGTGCACCGGCTGGCACGGTGCGGTGAGCGCCGGCGTCGCCGCGGGGAGTTCGGTGGTGGTGGTGGGCGACGGCGCGGTCGGACTCTGCGCCGTGCTCGCCGCTGCGACGATGGGGGCGGGGCAGATCATCGCGCTCAGCCGCCACGCAGACCGCCAGGCCGTCGCCCGCGAGTTCGGTGCCACCCACATCATCGCCGAGCGTGGCGAGGGGGCGATCACCGCAATCCAAGAGCTCACCGACGGCATCGGTGCGGACTGCGTCATCGAGTGCGTCGGCACCGAGGACGCCCGGCTGACCGCCGTGAACGCCTGCCGGGTTGGGGGCGACATAGGCCTGTTGGGCGTCCCCCACGGCGACCTCCCGGTCGACCAACTGTTCTGGCAGAACAAGGGACTCAAGGGTGGCCCGGCGCATGTGCGCGCCTATCTGCCGCACCTGCTGGACCTCGTCCTGAGCCGGCAGATCAACCCCGGACGCGTCTTCGATCTCGAGCTGCCGTTGGCGGACATCGCCGAGGCGTATGCGGCGATGGATGAGCGGCGGGCGATCAAGTCGTTGGTGCGTCCGTAGCCAGATCGAGCCTGGCCGGCGAGGCCGACACTCACCTTTGTGACAGCAGAGAAGCGTCCTGACCCCTCGTTGGCGTCAGAAAGTTGAGTGTCGGCCGCGTCTGGGGTTGGAACTGGGGCTGGGATCGGGGCTGGAACTGGGGCGGAGGCGGTGCTGCCGCGCGTCGCCCACCGCCAGCAGGAGCGCCAGGGTGAGGCACACCGTCACGGCGGCGAAGGCCGCGACGAAGGCGTCCACCCAGTCCGCCAGCCCGACGGTGAGGAAGAACACCCCGGTGATGACGGCGTTGCCCATGGCGGTGGCGATGCGTTCCACGGTCTGCTTCAGGCCGGACGCCGCCCCGCCGTGAACCGGCGGGATGTCCTGCATGCTCAGCGTCTGGTTGGCGGAACCCAGGGCGCCCATGCCGAGCCCGATGAACGCCAGCGGCGCGGCGAGCCACCAGAACGAGATGCCCGCGGACTCGATCAACAGCGCGACCAGCAGGCTCACCAGCGTGGACGCGATCATCACGCCGATGGCGATGATGACGAGCCGCCGGCCGTGCTCCATGACGAAGCGCACGGTGTAGATGGCGGCGAAACCGGACAGGATCGCGTTCGGCAGGCCGATCATGCCGGCCGCGAGCGCACCCGCTCCCAGCCCCGACTGCAGGAAGATCGCCACCACCACGAACGTGCTCGTCACGCCCAGGAACACCGACCCCGAGACCGCGATGCCGTTGCGAAACGACCGGTATCGGAACAACTCCAGATCGATCAAGGGCTCATGGCCGGCCGCGGTGTAGCGGCGTTCCCACTGCACCCACCCCCACAGCACGACCAGCGCCAGCGGCAGCAAGAGCCACGCCCAGGCGGACCGCGCCATGAAGGGGAACATCAGACCGGTCACCGCGAGGGCCATCAGCGCGGTGCCCACCGGATCGAGGTCGACGCGCGGCCGTCCGACCCGGCCCGCGGCACGCAGCCGCCGCTCGGTCTCGAACGGGAACCACAGCGCCGCCAACACGATCCCCAGCACGCCCACGGGCAGGTAGGTGAAGAATGTCCAGCGCCAGCCATGGGTGTGCCCGACCGCCTCGATGATCGTGCCGGACAGCACCGGTCCGACCGCCACGGACGCCGCCACCACGAACCCCAGCAGCGAGAACGCCCGGGCGCGTCCGCCCCCGGAGAAGTACTGCTGGATCATCCCGGTCACCTGGGGGGAATAGATGCCGGCCCCCACCCCCTGCACCAGGCGGGCGGCATTCAGCGCCAAGGGGTCGGACGCCAGCCCGCACGCCAGCGACGCCAGCACGAACACCACCATGCCGACGATGAACCACGAGCCCCGGCCGAGCACATCACCGGCCCGGCCTGCCGGGATCAGCGTGATGCCGAACGCCAACGCGTAGCCGGACAGCACCCACTGGATGTCGGACGCCGAGGCGCCCAACCCCTCCTCGATCGTCGGCAGCGCGACGTTGACCGACGACACCGCCATGAGCGACATCGCCATCGCGAGCAGCAGCACGAACAGGACGCGGCGGCGGTCGAAGACCCGGTCACGTCCCTCGATGCGGATCTCGTCGCGTTCGCCCATGCCGAGGTTCTATCAGGTCGCGCCGAGCGCGACCAGATCCTCAGTCCTGGAGCGGCTGGCGTCCCAGGGCGCCGCGGAGGGTCTCGCGGTACTCGGGCGACTGACGGTCCGCCAGGAACTCCCGGGTGTCCGCCAGCCGGGCGGTGAGGTCCAGGCGTTCCGCCGCCTCCGCGTTGTCCGGGTTGGCGAGGAACTCCTCCAGGCTGACCACGGCCCGCTCGGAGCGGCGCACATCCTCCGCCTGCTTGGCGTCCAGTCGGGCCGCGTACCAGTCGCTCCCGAGCACCGCCTCGCGCTCGAACTGGGCGCGGAAGGCGGCGTCGTTCAGCTTCAACCCGTCGGCGGTCTCGCCGTGCGCCATCACCTCCAGCAGCGCCCGCAACGGCGGGATCGCGAACTCGATCGTGCCGTCGTCGAAGTACGCCCTGGCGACGCGCTCGTGCGTGGTGACGATGGTGGCCATGGACTCGGCGAACGTGTCCATGGACTGCTTCTCGGGGGCGAGCATCTCGGGGGTGAAGACGACGTTCGGGTGCAGGAAGATGCGCCCGAAGTAGGCGGTCGCGAACGCCTCGTTCATGCGGTAGCCGAGCCGGCTCGCCTGCACCGTCTGACCCCCGTGCTCGAAGTCGGTCAGGCGCTCGAGGAAGCCGTGCTCGATCAGGGCGCGCGCATCCCGCTCCTGCGGCGTCATGCGGCTGAACAGCTCCGGCACCAGCATCGAGAAGTCGTGGTCGATGCGGACCTTCGGGCCGATGTGGCCTGCCGAGCTCAACCAGCCGTCGTAGCCCGCGATGGCGAAGGACAGGAACGCCGTGTTGAGGTCGAAGATGGCCGGCAGCGCGTTGAAGGGCGCCTTGGTCATCGCCCCCTCGGAGCCGGCTCCTGTCGTCGACGGCGACTTCCCGGTCATGGAACTGATGAACTCCATGAAGAGCTCGGGCAGTTCCATGTAGTGCAGCGGGTTGTAGGTGCACAGCGGGGGTACCCCCGGCTCGGCCGGGTTGTTGCGCCGCCCGGCCGCCACGACGTCCACCGGGGCCACCAGCGGCTCGGCGGTGGGCCTGCGCAGCACCAGATGAAGCGCCGTGTCCGCGCTCGCCTTGCCGGCCGGATCGGTGAGGTCCGGACGCACCTGCAGGTAGCGCGGGTTCTTGCTCCGCTTGCCGTTGACGATGCGCGGGTTGGCCGAGCACACGAAGTACGCGGGCTGCTCGCCATCCGGCCGCTCCGCGACGCGGGCGATGAGCCCCGCCATCGGATCGGTGAACTCGCTGTACGCCTGCACGTCGTCGACCATCGCGCGGGCGTCCGCCGTGGTCAGCGGCTCGAAGTTCGAGATGAACGTGCCGGCCTGCGCCATGTCCTTCTCGGTCTGCTTGTCGTAACCGCGGTGAATCGCGTCGTCGGGGCGCTGGAAGAGCCGCATCTCGCAGTTCTGCACGACCTTGCGGGGGCGGTCGGACGCCGACGCGTCGGCCGTGGGCACGCGCCCGGCCGGGATCACCACGGACGCCGTGATGTCGTCCTCGGTCTGCACCTTGAACGCCGCCGAGAAGTCGGGACGCAGGCTGAACAGCCGCCAACTGCCGTCCGCCTCGAAGCCGACCCGCAGGTAGTTCGCGACGATCTCCTC
>JAKDIK010000319.1 GCA_030450535.1 Propionibacteriaceae bacterium | reverse complement strand
AGCCGCGATTTCAGCCGTGGCTCCAGGCCGTCGACCTCGCGCGGGTAGCGGTCGCAGGTCAGGATGATCTGCTGGCGGCCGTCGAACAGCGCGTTGAAGGTGTGGAAGAACTCCTCCTGGGTGCGGTCCTTGCCGGCGAAGAACTGGATGTCGTCGATCAGCAGCGCGTCGATCTGCTGGAACTGGCGCTTGAACTGGTCGGCGGTGCGCTCCTGCAGCGCACGGAAGAAGGCGTTGTAGAAGTCGTTGGAGCGCAGGTACAGCACCCGCGCGGCCGGATTCTGCCGGCGCATGGCATTGCCGATGGCGAACATCAGGTGGGTCTTGCCCAGGCCGGTGCCGCCGTACAGCAGCAGCGGATTGTGGGCGCGGTCGCCCGGCTGGCCGGCCGCCCGGACGCCACCCGTCTGTTCGGCGCCACCCGCCACCTCGCCCTGCGCTGCCGTCTCGACCCGGTCGCCGACATCGGGCTCGGCGAGATCCACCTGCCGGAATTCGACGGCGGCATCGCCGAGTTGCGCGCCCGGTGCGAGGCCGGAGTCGCCGCCCGCTACGGCGGGGCGCCGGCGTCCACCCTCGCTCGGCTCGACGACGAACTCGCCATCATCGAGCACCTGGGCTTCGCCGCCTATTTCCTCACCGTGGCCCAGGTCGTCGACACGGTGAAGCAGATGGGAATCCGCGTCGCCGCCCGCGGCTCGGGGGCGGGCAGCCTCGTCAACTACTGCCTGGGCATCTCGGGGGTCGACCCGATCCGCTACGACCTCATCATGGAGCGCTTCCTGTCGCCGCTGCGCCGGGCGCTGCCCGACATCGACATCGACGTGGAGTCGGCTCGCCGTCTGGAGGTGTACGACCGCGTCTTCGCCGATTTCGGCACCGACCGGGTCGCGGCGGTCGCGATGTTGGAGACGTATCGCGTCCGGCATGCGATCCGTGACGTGGGTGCCGCGATGAGCCTTCCGCCCGGCGACGTGGATGCCCTCGCCAAGGCGTTCCCGCACATCCGGGCCCGCGACGTGCATCACGCCCTGCGCGAACTGCCCGAACTGAGACGTCTGAAATTCGACGACGAGCAGCTGCAGACGCTGTTCAGCCTGGTCGAGTCGCTGGACGGCCTGCCCCGCCATGTGGCGCTGCATCCGTGTGGGGTGATCCTGTCGGACGCGACCCTCGGCGATCGGACGCCGACCGAGGCGTCCTTCGGCGGCTACGCGATGAGCCAGTTCGACAAGGACGACGTCGAGGACATCGGTCTGCTGAAACTCGACATCCTCGGCATCCGCATGCAGTCCTCCATGGCGCACGCGATCGACGAGGTCGACCGAGTCAGCGGCGAGCGGGTGGACGTCGACGGGCTCGCTCCCTACGAGGACGCCGACGTCTACGGCATGATCGGCCGCGCCGAGACCATCGGGTGCTTCCAGATCGAGTCGCCGGGCCAGCGCGAGCTGGTCGGCAAGTTCGGTCCGCGAGAATTCAACGATCTGGTCATCGACATCAGCCTGTTCCGACCCGGACCGGTGAAGTCCGACATGGTCGTGCCGTTCCTGCGCGCCCGCAACGGATGGAACGAGGCGAGCTACCTGCACTCCGACCTGATCCCGGCGCTGGCCGAGACCCGGGGCGTCGTGGTGTTCCACGAGCAGGTGATCAAGCTGGTCGCGGTGATGACGGGCTGCTCGCTCGCCTACGGCGACGAGGCACGCCGGGCGCTGGGTTCACCGCAGGGGCAAGAGGACGTCCGGCGCTGGTTCTTCCCGGCGGCCCGCGAGCGCGGCTATGACGAGGCGCTGATCGGGCACGTGTGGGCGGTGCTGGTGTCGTTCGCGTCGTTCGGCTTCTGCAAGGCGCACGCGGCGGCGTTCGCGCTGCCCACCTACCAGTCGGCGTGGCTGAAGTGGCATCACCCGGCGGCGTTCCTGGCCGGGTTGCTCACCCACGATCCGGGCATGTACCCCAAGCGACTGATCCTCGAGGAGGCGCGGCGCGTGGGTGTCCCGATCCTGCCGCTGGACGTCAACGCCTCCGACGCCGTCTACCGCATTGAGGAAGTGTCGGACGCCGCCGCGCCCGTCCCCGGGGAACAACCCCGGTCGGCGGTGGCGGAGCACCGGCTCGGGATCCGGCTGGCGTTCGCCGACGTCAAGGCCATCACGGAGGCCGAGATCGAGCGCATCGCCGGCGGACGACCGTACGCGGGGCTGGTCGACTTCTGGCAGCGGGCCCGCCCGTCGAGCGACGTGGCCGAGCACCTGGTGCTGGCCGGGGCGTTCGACGGGCTGTACGGCATCGGCGCTCCGCAGCGCATCGGTGCGCGCGGCGTCGTCACCCGCCGCGACCTGCTGCTCACCGTGGCCGACCTCGCCCGCGCCGACCGCGTGGACGCCCGCGCCCACGGCCGCGCGCGCGGCCTGGGCAGTCAGGGGGCGACCACGGAGCAGGCGGTCCAGCTGGCGTTCGACTTCACCGAGGCGGTGGCCGAGCCTACGGAGCCGGGGCCCAGCGACGTCCGGCCCTCCGGCCTGCCCGAGATGACCGCGACCGAGCGCATGGAGGCCGAGCTGGCGGTGCTCGGGCTGGACGCCACGCGGCACGTACTGGGGGATCACAAGGACTTCCTGACCGCGATCGGCGTCACGTGGTCGGATCAGTTGTTGGCGCGGCGCAGCCAGAGCCGGCTGCTGGTGGCCGGGGTGAAGGTGGCGACGCAGACGCCGCCGGTGAAGTCGGGCCGCCGGGTGATCTTCGCCACCCTCGACGACACGACGGGGCTGGTCGACCTCACGTTCTTCGAGGACGCCCAGGGCCCGTTCGCGACGACGGTGTTCAATTCGTGGCTGCTGATCGGGGTGGGGGAACTGCGGCGCACGGGCCCGCGCGGGGTGTCGCTGCGGGCGCTCGGCGCGTGGGATCTGCTGCAGTTGCGCGAGCGGTGGGCGTCCGTGCTGGAGGCCACGGGCGATGCGGACGCCGCGGCCGCGGCCGTCCGGGCGGTCATCGACGCCGACCTCGCTGCGCAGGACGCAGCGAACGCCGAGCGGGCGCGCGCCAAGGCGGAGTGGGACTGGAACGCCAAGTCCCAGGATCGGGAGTGGGCCGACCGGCCGCGGGAGGGG
>JAKDIK010000083.1 GCA_030450535.1 Propionibacteriaceae bacterium | reverse complement strand
GGCCGCAAGCGCCCGCGGTCCGACACCGACCAGCCGGACGCCAGCGCCCAGGCCCGCATGTCGGCCACGGTCGGCTCCCGCGCGGGCTGCGAGACGCCGGGCAACTCCTCGATCCGGGCGCTGGCCGGTGCGTCGGCCTCCAACTCCGCGAGCGACGCCGCCAAGAACCGGTACGTCCACTGCTCGGCCAGCGCGCGCGTGTCAGCGAAGAAAATCGGCACCGACGGGAAGCGGGCCTGGCACTCGGCGAGCCCCTCGGCCACCAACGCCGGGCGAACTTGGGTGAGCGAGAAGACACGTGAGTAGCGGTCCTCGACGACGACCGCCGCCCGCGGCAGGCTCGCCAAGTCGGCCAGCACGTATCGCATCTTTCCGGAGGTCAGCGTGCTGACCAGATCGGCCAAAGACTTGCGCTCGACGCTCGCCACGAGTTCCCCGCCCAGGTGAACCCCGTAGTCGCCCGCCGCAAGGCCCGCCTTGCGCAGCGTGACGGGCAGCGTCGCGAACTTCCACGCGTACCGCTCGTGGCTGTCGACGACGATCTCCAGATCCGGACGCCCACCCGCCCGCGCCGTCGGCGGACGCCCCGCCGGGCGCGCCTGCTTCGCCGTCCGCGCCGTCTGCCAGAAGATCGCCTCACGCCCGCCGCGCACATAGGTGAGGACGAACTGCGACCGGTTCTCCCGACCCCGATCCAGCACGAGGTCGATCGCCGCACCCCGCCGCGCGCACGACCGGACGGGCGTCCGCTCGATCACCTCGGCGTCGTCCGGCCACTCCGCGCGGTGGCAGTACACCTTGGCTGTGCGGGGCCACATCTCGCGGGCCTTGAGCACCACACCCTGCTCCCCCAGCGGTACGCGGAGGAGGTACGGCAGGGTCGACCCCTCCTCCTGGTTGTGCGCCACCAAGAAGTCATCCACCATGAACGAACCCTAACGGCCTCCGAGCCCGGCGATCAGCGACTCACCAACGCGGGCGGGGCTCGGCGCCGGCGCCATGGTTGAGTGGAGCCCGTGACCGGACGCTTCGCTCCCAGCCCCACCTCCGACCTCCACGTCGGCAACCTGCGCACCGCGCTGCTGGCGTGGCTGATGGCGCGGCACGCGGGCATCGCCCACCTGGTGCGTATTGAGGATCTGGACGCCACCCGCGTCGCCGCCGCCCCCGAGGTTGCGCGGCGTCAGCTCGCCGACCTCGCCTCGCTGGGACTCGACCACGACGGTGACATCGTCTGGCAGTCCGACCGACTGTGCCTCTACGCCGACGCCGCCTCCCGCCTGCCCACCTACGAGTGCTACTGCACCCGCCGTGAGATCGCGGAGGCGGCCTCCGCACCCCACGGCGACGGGTATCGCCCCTACCCGGGCACCTGCCGCGACCTCTCCGCCGCCGAGCGGGAACGTCGCCGCGCCGAGCGCCCGCCCGCGCTGCGCGTCGCCAGCGACCACGCGCGCGTCACCATCACCGACCGCTGGGCCGGCCCCGTGACCGGCGTGGTCGATGATTTCGTGGTGCGCCGCAATGACGGCGCGTGGGCGTACAACCTCGCCGTGGTCGTCGACGACCTCGCGCAGGGCGTCACCCAGGTCGTGCGCGGAGACGACCTGCTCTCCAGCTCGCCACGGCAGGCATGGCTGGCGCGGGCCTTGGGCGGCAACCCACCCGAGTACGCCCACGTCGGCCTCGTCGTGAACACCGAGGGTCGGCGGCTGGCCAAGCGCGACGGCGCGGTCACGCTGGCCGATCTCGCGCGTCAGGGCCGGGACGCCGGCTCCGTGCTCGCCCTGCTGGGCGCCTCGCTCGGCCTGTGCGATCCCGACGAGCGCCCCACCGCCCGCGATCTGCTGTGCCGCTTCGATCCCCGCACCGTCAACCACGGTCCGTGGACGTGGCCCGGCTGAACCGCCCCAGCCCGTGGACGTGGCCCGGCTGAACCGCCTCAGCCCGCGACCGAGGAGGCGAACAGGACGTCGATGACGTAGACCACCGAGTCGCCGGCCTCGATGGCCGGGCTCTGGTTGCCCGTGGGGTACGGATCAGGCGCCACGAGCACGACGCGCGAGCCGATCGGCACACCCACCAGGCCCTCCTGCCAGTCCGCGATCGTCGACGACAACTGCCCCACATCGGGCTGGTCGAACTTGTCCTCGATCAGCGCACCGGTCCGCCAGCTGTAGGCGCGGTAGTGCACCATCACGAGGTCGGTCTCCGCGACGCCGCGCTGGTCACCCCGGATCACGGTCTCGACCACCCGCTGCGTCGGCTGCGCCGCCCCGGCCGGAATCGCCACGGTCGGATGGCCGCCGTCGTCGGTGCCGAGCGTGACCGGCAGCGCCGGGCTCAGCGTCTCGCCGGTCGCGGTGTCGACCGAGCTGGCCAGCACATCCACGACGAAAACCAGCGAGTCCCCGACCTCGATGCCCGCCTGGGGGTTGCCGCCCGCGGAGTCATAGCCGTCAGCGCCCGGCATGACGATCAGGACGCGATCGCCGACCTTCTTGCCGACCAGGCCCTTGGTGAACCCGGGCACCACGCCCTGCAGGCTCATCACCGTGGGGCCACCCTTGTCCCAGGAGCTGTCGAACTTCGTGCCCGTGCGCGCGTCGTGGCCCTCGTAGTGCACCTCGATGATCGAGTCCTCCGCGAGCACCGGCGCCGTCGAGGGGCCCTCGATGAGGACGCGGCTGCGCGTCTCGTCAATCGCGAAGGGCGGCACGAACGCCAGCGCGGGCTGCTGCCCGAACTCCCCGACCACGGAGAAGCCGTCGATCGAATCCGACACCGGCACGGGGGTGGGGGTCGGCGTTTCGGTCGGCGTGGCTTCCGGGGTCGGCGTGTCGATTGGGGCGGCTGTGTCGGTGGCCGTGGGCGCCGGGCTCGCTTCGGTCGACGGCGAGCAGGCGGTCAGGGTCAGGGCGAGCGCCGCGGAGGCGGCACCGACGGCCGCGCGGCAGCGGCGGGAGGTGAGAGGCACGCGGCCATGGTACTCAGTCCGCACGCCCGTCCCGTGGGGCCCCCGCGGGCGGTGGGACGAATCCGCCCAGCCGCCCGACGCGCGGTTCGGACGCCAGCCGCGCCGCCAGCGCGTCGGCGCGGGGATCGGCGTCCGCGAAGGGATCATCCAGCTCCAGCGCCGCCTCCACCGCGAACGCCCACGCCCCCGGACCCCCACCCGGAAGATCGTGCGCCACGAACCGGGCCCAGTCGACGGTCACGTCCCGGTCGGCGGTCCGGGCGGCGTCCACCAGACGTCCCCGCACACGCGCCCGCGTGGGCGACGGCGCCGTCACCAGCGCCGCCGCGACCTCGGCGTCGGTGGTCAGCCGCGGCGCCTGTCCGCGGAACTCCGCCAGGCGAGCCATGCCGCGGGGGCGGCCGGTCGCGTCCACACCCAGCTCGTGCCAGCGCAGGTCCAGCGCGTCGAGGCGCGGGTCGTCCTCGGACGCGCCGTGGGCATCCGCCCAGGCCCTCAGCAGCCGCCGTTTCGTGTCCCACTCCGCGCCGCTCGGCCGGCCCCCGGCCACGGCGTCCAGTGTTGCCCCCCACGCGGCGTGTCCCGAGCGCGTCTCCTCATCGGAGGCGAACTCCCCCGTCCGCTCCCACAACACCCGCTGCAACCCGATCGCGGTCAGCTCGCTGCCGGCCTCCGGATCCCCCGACACCCACGCGTCCGGATCGGTGTTCCAGGTCCGCAGCGCAGCCAGCGGCTCGGCCGGCCCGGGTGGGGGCCGGCGTCCGGCCTCGGCGGCCCGCAGAACCAGCTCGGTGCACACCAGTCCCAGCCACAGCGGGTGCTCGAGGGTGAGCGTGTCGCCGGCCAGCAGGTGCAGGCGGCGATGCCGCGCCGGATCGGCGTGCGGCTCGTCGCGGGTGTTGATCAGCGGCCGCGCCCGCGTGGTCTGGTTGGAGACCACATCGCCCAGCACATCGCCGCGCTGCGACAGCGTGAAGCGCCCGCGCCGCCAGCGACCCGCGCCGCTCACCACGGGACGGCTCACCAGGAACGGCACCAGCCAGGCGGCGAGGGCGTCCGGGTCGGCGTCGCGGCCCACGAGGTGGTTGGAGTGGCTCCCCCACGTGTTGCCGAAGCTGTCCACGTTGTTGCGGAACAGGCTGAACGTCACCGGGCGGCCCTCGGCCGCCTCGTCCGCCGCAGCGCTGCGGGCGAGCCGCAGCAGCACCTCGTCACCGGCGCGTTGCGCCACCACCAGCGAACGGGCATCCAGGCACTCCGGCGTGGCGTACTCGGGGTGGCTTCCGACGTCCAGATACACCCGTCCCCCGTTGCCGAGGAACGCGTTGGTGCCGGCGCGGCTGCGGGCCAGCGGGCCGAACAGCAGCGCTCCGGCCTCGTCGGACGCCAGCCGCCGGACGTCCCGGCGGGCGATCAGCCCGTACTCGGTCTCAACCCCGTGGACGCGCCGCGTCACAGCTTCACGGCGTCGAGCAGAGCCCCGAGCTCGTCGCGCGTCAGCTCACGCACCTCGCCGACCTTGACCTGCCCCATCCGGACCGGCCCCATCTGCGTGCGCGACAGCCGCCGCACGGGGTGGCCGACGGCGTCGAACAAACGGCGGACAATCCGGTTGCGGCCCTCGTGCAGCACGACCGTGAGCATGCTGCGCTGCGCGGTGCGCGTGCCGAGCGTGACCCGGTCGGGCTTCACCGCTCCATCCTCGAGCTGGACGCCGCGGCGCAGCCTGGCCACGGTGGTGTCGGTCACCTCACCCTCCACCTCGGCGACGTAGGTCTTCGCGAGCTCGTAACTGGGGTGCATCATCCGCTGGGCGAAGTCGCCATCGTTGGTGAGCAGCAGCATGCCCTCGGTGTCGGTGTCGAGGCGTCCCACGTGATAGAGGCGATCGGCGCGCTGCTGCGCGGTGAGATGATCGGTGATCGTCGGACGTCCCTGCGGGTCGTCCATCGTGCACACCACGCCGCACGGCTTGTTGAACACCAGATACGCGTGGCGCCGCGGCGGTGGGAGTCGCGCGCCGTCCACGCGAATCACGTCCCGCTCCGGCTTCACCCGGCGACCCTGCTCGGTGACCAGTTCGCCGTTCACCTCGATGCGACCGTTCTCGATCATGATCTCGGCGTTGCGGCGCGACGCGATGCCGGCCTGGGCGAGGACCTTCTGCAGGCGGACGCCCTCCTCGTTCGGGTCTGCCATGGGCTGGTGGCCGGCCCTCAACTCGGGTCGGCCAGGCGGTCGAGCTCGTCGGCGTCCGGCACCTCGTGCTCGGTCTGGATCGGCTCGGCCTGCTCACTCGCCTCCCCGGCCTGCGCGTCGGCCCACTGGTTGGCCTCGTCGGCGGTCGGGATCTCTGCGTTCTCGCTCATGGGCCCATCCTCCCCTTCGGACGCCTCGGGCGCCACCCGCTCCGCCAGCCCGGACAGCTCCGCCTCGAGCAGGGACGCCTCGGGCAGGTGCGGCGCCAGCGGCGGCAGGTCGTCGATCGAGGTGTAGCCCATGCGCTCCAGGAAGTACTGCGTGGGTCGAAACAGCATGGCGCCGGTCTCCTCCGACGGGCCGGCCTCCTCGATGAGTTCGCGGGTGACGAGCGTCCGCATGACGCCGTCCACGTTGACGCCGCGGATCGCCGAGACCCGCGACCGCGAGATGGGCTGCAGGTAGGCGACCACGGCGAGGGTCTCCAGGGCGGCCTGGGACAGCCGCGCCTGCTGGCCCTCCAGCACCCACGCCGCGATGACGTCGTGGTGCTCGGGGCGCGTGTAGTAGCGCCACCCCTGCCCCACCTCGCGCAGCTCGAAGCCGCGCCCGGTGTCGTCGTAGAAGCGCTGCAGGTGCTCCAGCGCCGCCCACACGACCGGTTTGGGCACGTCGAGGGCCTGGGCCAGCTCTGCGGCGCCCATCGGCTCGGTAGCCATGAGCAGCAGCGCCTCCAGCGGCCCGGTGATCGTGTCGAGATCCTCGGCGGGGATCTCGGGGATCTCTGGGATCTCGGGGATCGATTCCGTCATGCGTCCTCCCTCGTGACGCCGGCGTCCGGGTCCGGCCCGTCGGACGCCGCGGCGTCCTGCTCGTCGAATTCCTCGGAGATCGCCAGTTGGCCCTCGGCGGCGCCGGTCCAGCGGATGGTGAGTTCGCCGAGTGGGGTGAGCTGCTCGAACGAAACCGCCTGCTCGCGCGCGAGCTCGAGCAGCGCCAGGAACCGGGCGACCACGACGAGCCGGTCGTCGGCGTCCTGCACGAGCGTCCGGAAGGTCGCCGAGCCGAGCCGGCGCAGGCGGTCGACGATCACGTCGGCCTGCTCGCGGACGCTGACCGCCGGAGCGTGCAGGTGGGCGAGCGAGATCGCCGGCTCCTCGAGCGGGGTCAGGGCGCGGGCGGCGAGCCAGGCGAGCTGGTCGCCCTCCACCGTCAGCTCGACCTCGGGCAGCAGCCGGGCGAACTGCTCCTCGAGCCCGCCCGGACGCGCGTGGCGGCGGCCCTCGGTGTCGAGCCGGGCGGCGATGATCGCGGCCAGCTCCTTGAACGCGCGGTACTGCAGCAGGCGCGCGAACAGCAGGTCACGGGCCTCCAGCAGGGCCAGGTCCTCGGCGTCCTCCACCTCGCCCTGGGGCAACAGCCGCGCGGCCTTGAGGTCGAGCAGCGTGGCGGCCACGACGATGAACGAGCTCGTCTGGTCGAGATCCCAGTCTGGCCCCATGGCGCGGATGTGCGCGATGAATTCGTCGGTGACCGCGCTCAGCGCCACCTGCGTCACGTCCAGCTTGTGACGGCTGATGAGCTGCAGCAGCAGGTCGAACGGCCCCTCGAAGTTGGTGAGCCGGACCGTGAACGCCCCCGGTTGCCCGAGCGGCTGCTGACCGGACGCCTCCTGCGTGGACGCCTGGCCGGGCGCCTCCTGCGTGGGCGGGGCCGTCACGATTCGAGTAGCCGCTGGACGACGTCGGCGTCCGCGCCGCGGTCGGTCACCTCGGCCAGCGCGGACGCGATCGCAGCCCGAACGATGCGGCCGCGATCGACCGCGATGCCGTGTTCGCCGCGCAGGTCCAGGCGCAGGTGCTCCAGCGCGAGGAGCTCCTCCGAGCTGACGTACACGGTGATCTTCTCGTCGTGGCGCACGCGGCCGCTGTGGCTGACGGCGTTGCGGCGTCGGCGTCCGTCCGCGGGAGCGGGCTCCGGACGGGCGTCCGGCACGGCATCCGGCACCGCGGACGGCGCTCGCGCGGCGTCCGCCTCGCGAGCGATCACGTCAGCGTCGGTCGTCCGGAACAGCTCGGACGCCCCGGGCAGGCCTACGCGTCGGGGCATCGGGCGAGCACCTCCCGGGCCAGCATGCGGTAGGCGTCCGCGCCCGGGCTGGTCGGCGCGTAGCTGGTGATGGGCTCGCCCGCGACGGTCGTCTCGGGGAATTTGACCGTCCGTTTGATGACGGTGTGGAAGACCTTGTCGCCAAACGCCTCGACGACGCGCTCCAGCACCTCGCGGCTGTGCAGCGTGCGGCCGTCGTACATCGTGCCGACGATGCCGAGGATCTCCAGCTCGGGGTTGAGGCGGTCGGTCACCTTGGCGATCGTGTCGGTGAGCAGCGCGACGCCGCGCAGGGCAAAGAATTCGCACTCCAGCGGGATGAGGACGTGATCGGACGCCGTGAGCGCATTCACCGTCAGCAGCCCGAGCGACGGGGCGCAGTCCACGAGGATGACGTCGTACTGGCTGCGCAGCGGCGTGAGGACGCGGCGCAGCGTCTGCTCGCGGGCCACCTCGGAGACGAGTTGCACCTCCGCGGCCGACAGGTCGATGTTGGCGGGCAGCAGGTCGAGCCCCTCGACGCCGGAGTCGATGACGACGTCGGTCGGGTCGAGGTCGCGGCCAAGCAGCAGGTTGTAGATGGAGGCGTCCAGCGTGTGCGGGTTCACGCCGAGCCCCACCGACGCCGACCCCTGCGGATCGAAGTCGACGATGAGCACCCGCCGTCCGGTCTCGACGAGGGCCGCGCCGAGGTTGATGGTGGTCGTGGTCTTGCCGACGCCGCCCTTCTGGTTCGTCATGGCGATCACCACGGCGCGCTTTCCTCCCGCTCGCGGCGAACGGGGCTCGGGAAGGTCGGGCCAGGGGCGTCCGGTGGGGCCAAACTCCTCGGCGGGCTCGGTCGTCTCGTCCTCGAACAGGGCTGGGTTGCTGCTCACGGGTGTCCTTCCGGATCGGGCTGGCACCACTGTAGGCCGGGATTTGGCGACAAAGTGACATCCGAAGCGCGCGTGTCGTGCGCGGGCAGGGCCTTCCCGCAATTCCTCGTTGCCGCGCGTTAGTTGATCCATCAATCATTTGGTACCGTTGGACACATGACGGTGCGCTGGCTGGATGACGAAGAGCTCGACACGTGGCTGAAGTTTCGAGCCGTCGTCGAGCTGTTCCCCAGCGTGGTCGACGGCCCGCTGCGGCGCGCGTCCGGCATCACGTTCATGGAGTATCAGGTGCTCGCGATGCTCTCCGAACCGGACGACCACACCCTGCAGATCTCGGCCCTGGCACAGCGGACGAACTCGAAGCTGACCCGCATGTCCCACCTGCTGACCCGGCTGGCCGACCGCGGCCTGATCGAGCGGCAGGCCAGCACCACCGACGCCCGCGTCACCTACGCCCACCTCACCCCGGACGGCCTTGCCCTGCTCGTCAAGGCGGCTCCGGGACACGTCGGTCAGGTGCGGGATTCCTTCATCGATGTGCTGAACCGCGAGCAGCTCGCCCAGTTGGGCGACATCTGCGACTCGATCCTCGCCCGGATCGACCCGAGCGGCCTGGTGGACGCCCGCCACGCGCCGGCAGCAGCGGCCGCGCCCGCCGCGCCGCCCGCGGAGTAGCCGGCAGTCGGCGGCTCGCCTCCCCGCGTCGGGCGGCTACTGCCCGAACGCGAGCCGCAGATCGCGGAAGAACAGCTCGTTCAGGCGGTGCCGACCGGCGCCGAGATCCTCGGCCTCCACCAGGGCCTCCGGGCTCAACCAGGTGAAGCGCAGCAGCGAGCCCGCGCGATCGGGGCGCACCGTCAGCCGGATCACGTCGTCGGGCCGGTCGGCCCACGGCGACGACCACACCGCCAGGCGCGGCTCCTCGCTCGCCAGGATCGTCGGCTCGACCTCGCCGGCGCCCAGCGTGAGCCAGGTGCGGCCCCGGGGACGCCGCGGCTGCGTGAGCGCCTCGAAGATCACCGCCGGCGGCGCGGGCATCGGCTTCTCGCGCGAGCCGAGTTCGTACATCGCATCC
>JAKDIK010000318.1 GCA_030450535.1 Propionibacteriaceae bacterium | reverse complement strand
GCTGGTACCGCGGCCACATCGGATTCGACGGCGGCTACCGCAACCTCTACGGCGAGGATCAGGCGGCCATCCTTCAGCTGGAGGCCGTCCGCGCCGATGGCTCGCTCGTGACCATCGGCACTGACGCCGAGTGGGTCGCCGGCTCCGGGCCCATCGTCTTCACCGGCCTCTACGAAGGCGAAACCCACGATGCCCGCCTCGCCGACGACGATCCCGCCGCCTGGGCGCGGCCCGGGCACGGGATCGGCACGTGGCTGCCGGTCCGGGTGCATCCGTCGGATGCCGAGCGGCTGAGGGCGCCCCTGGACGCCCCGGTCCAGGCCCAGGCCGAGCTGGTGCCGGTGGCGATCTGGCCCGCCCCCAAGCCCGAGCGGCACCTGCCTCCCGGCATCACGATCGACGACCCGGACGCCTGGCTGGTCGACTTCGGCCAGAACTTCGCCGGACGCCTGCGCATCCGGATTCCGGACGGCACGCCCGCCGGCACGACGATCGTCCTGCGCCACGCGGAGGTGCTGGAGAACGACCGCCTCGGCGTCCGCCCCCTGCGGGACGCCGCCGCGACCGACACCTACACGACCCGCGGCGACGCGGGTGAGACGTGGGAGCCGGCGTTCACCATCCACGGGTTCCGCTACGCCGAGATCACCGGCTGGCCCGGCGAGCCGTCCGTCGACGACGTGCGCGGCATCGTGCTGCACACCACCATGGAGCGCCTCGGCGGGTTCGCGTCGTCGGAGCCCCTGGTCGATCGGCTCCACGAGAACGCGCGGTGGTCGATGCGGTCGAACTTCGTGGCGATCCCCACCGACTGCCCGCAGCGCGACGAGCGCCTGGGCTGGACCGGCGATGTCGCCGCCTTCGTGCCCACCGCCGCCTTCCACTACGGCGCGACGGGCCTGCTCGCCAGCTGGCTGATCGATCTGGGAATCGAGCAGCAGGCCCACGGCACGGTGCCCTGGTACGTGCCGGTCATCCCCGGCGGATTCTGGACGCCGCCGCGTCCGGCCGCCGTGTGGGGCGATGCCGCCACCATCACTCCGTGGACGCTGTATGCGACCACCGGCGACCGCACCCTGCTCACCGACCAGTGGGAATCGGCCCGCGCGTGGGTCGACCTCGTCGACTCCCTCGCCGGCGAGAATCACCTGTGGGATTCCGGCCTGCAGCTCGGCGACTGGCTCGACCCGTCCGCGCCCCCGGAGAACCCGATGCAGGCCATGACCGACCCGTACATCGTGGCCACGGCCTACTTCGCCCAGTCGGCGCGGATCCTGGCGCGCTGGGCCGGCGAGCTGGGCAAGGACGCCGAGGCGTCCCACTACGGCGAGCTGGCGGACGCCATCGCCGCGGCCTTCCGCGCCGCCTACGTGCTGCCGGACGGCCGGATGACCTCCGACAGCCAGACGGCCTACGCGCTGGCCATCGTGTTCGACCTGCTGGGCGACGACAACGGGACCCGCACCGCCGGGGAGCAACTCGCGCGCAAGGTCGCCGAATCCGACGGCCGAGTGGCCACGGGCTTCGCCGGCACGCCGGTGGTCTGCGCGGCCCTCACGACGACCGGGCAGGACGCCGCGGCCTCAGCCCTGCTGCTCGAGACGGGCTGCCCGTCCTGGCTGTACGCCGTGACCATGGGCGCCACGACGACGTGGGAGCGCTGGGATTCGATGCTGCCCGACGGGTCGATCAATCCGGGTGGGATGACGTCGTTCAACCACTACGCGCTCGGCGCGGTGGCGGCCTGGCTGGAGCGTGACGTGGCGGGCCTCGCGCCGGGCGCGCCCGGCTACGCGGAGATCGTGGTCGCCCCGCACCCGGTGGGCCTGACGCACGCGGAGGCCGTCCACGTGACGCCGTACGGTCCGGCGGCGTCCTCGTGGTCGGTGGCCGATGGGGAGCTGACACTCGACGTGGTCGTTCCCGTCGGCGCGACGGCGCGCGTGGTGCTGGGTGATTCCGAGACAGTGGTCGGCCACGGACGCCACCGGTTCACCTCGCCGGCCCCGCAGCTTGGGTGAGGGGCGTCCACCCCGTATCCTCGACAAGGCGTCGGGCTGCGGTAGCCCCGGGCTCCAACATTCGCCGCTTCGAGCGGCCACGCGCCGTGAGGCGCTCCCGGCCCGACGCTTCAGCTTTGCTCGGTCAGACGTCCGTGCCCGCCCCCAAGTCGAGCCCCTTGGACGCCCCCGGGCACCACCAATGATCAGACTGGACAGTCTGATAATCTCATCTGTATGACCCGTACCACCATCGCGATCCACGAGGACACTCGTGCCCGGATCAAGGCGCTTGCTCAGCACCAGGGCACGACGATCGACGGCCTGCTGCGCGGGCTCCTCGATGCACATGAGCAGGATCGATTCTGGGCATCGTTTGCGGACCTAACCCCACAGTCCTACGCGCGGTCCACGGCAGCGGACGGCGACGCTCTTGACACCGACTTCGCCGCAGAGGATGTCGCCCTCGACGCAGAGGAGGCGTGATGAATGCGGTCCCGGGCCGCGGCGACGTGGTGTGGGTGTCCATGGAGCCTGTCGAGGGCCACGAGCAACGAGGACACCGCCCCCACCTGGTGCTCTCCGACGAACGCCTGGCCGACCGAATGGGCCTGATCATCGCCGTCCCCATGACCACCGCCAAGCGCCCCTGGGCGACACGCGTCACACTGGCACAGGGCTCTTATGCGATCGGCGAGCAACCCCGGACGTTCTCCGTCTCGCGGGTTACGCGGATCGACCGCATGGGCCTCGACGTCGAAGAAGTCGTCGGGGTCATCAAGACCCTGATCGGCGGCTGAGCTGCCCTCACCCACCTCGGCGCCACGCCGGCACCACTCAATTGCGCCTCCACTCAGGCGCGGGGCTGGCGTCCGACCCAGTCGGCGAGTTCGGTGCGCGGTCCCGTGAAGAACGGGGTCTCCTCGCGCACGTGCAGGCGGGCCTCGACGGCGCGCTGCGCGCGCATGGCGTCGGTGAGCCGGTGCAATTCGTCGGCCTCGAACGCCAGCAGCCACTCATAATCGCCCAGCGCGAACGCCGAGGTCGTCGAGCCGAGCACGTCGGGGAAGTCCTTCGCCGCCATGCCGTGTGTCCGCAGCATGTGCGACCGCTTGGACGCCTCCATGTAGTA
>JAKDIK010000317.1 GCA_030450535.1 Propionibacteriaceae bacterium | reverse complement strand
GGGTCGGGCTCGCGGGTGCGGTCGTCCTCGGGCCCCGGATCGAGCTGGCGATGGCGCACCGACGAGACGATCGCGAGAATCGCGATGCCCGCCATGCCCAGCACGGTGAGTTCGCCCAAGGTGTCCAGCGCGCGGAACTCGACGAGGATCACGTTGACGATGTTCTGGGCGCCGGTGACCTCGGTGGCGTTGACCGTGTAATAGTCGGCGACCTCCGAGCGGGGACGCCGCGCCGCCAGGAACCAGGTGGCCCCGCCGGCCGCCAGCCCCATGCCGACCGCGACGGCTCCGGCCCGGACAACGCGCCGGGTGGTCTTGAAGTTGAAGTGCGTGGGCAGCTTCTGGAGCACCAGCATGATGACGATGACGGTCAGCGACTCCACGAGCAGCTGGGTGAGGGCGACGTCGGGGGCGCCGAGGGCCAGGATCTGCACGGTGGCGACGATGCCGACCGCGGACAGGCACAACGTCGCGGCCAGCCGCGAGGTGGTGACGCACAGGCAGACCACGGCGGCGGCGATGAGCAGGCAAACGACGATGTCGATGGGCTGGGTGAGCGCGACGGGTCCGGTGGCGAACGGCGGGGTGTCGGCGGCGACGAGCGCCAGCCCGGGCAGCACGAGCGCGATGTAGGCGCACAGCAGCATCGTCAGGTGGCGGTCGGGGTGATCGCTGACGAAGGCGCGCAGCAGCGGGCGGGCCGCGGCGCGCAGGCCGTCGTGGAGGCGTCCGATGACGAAGGCGCCGTCGTAGGGGAAACGGTGGGCCTCCAGCAGCGGCCACAGGGACCGACGGCGAGCGATGACCACGCCGCCCAGCGCGAACACGATCACGGTGGCGATGAGCTCGGGGGTGACGCCGTGCCAGAGCGTGAGGTGCGCGTGGGGGTCGCTGAGCGGCAGAGCGGCGCGGGTGGCGGCGTCCACGCCGGCGTCCAGCACGAACGCGGTCAGTCCGAGCGGCAGGCCGGCCAGGATGGGCGCCGACGCCGCGGCCAGCATGACGCCCTCGTGGGGGTGGACGTCGCGCCCGTCGCCGGTTGCGGCCCCCCGCCCGTCCACGAAGGCGCCGAACAGGATCTTAGTGCAGTAGGCGAAGGTCAGCACGGACGCCCCCGCCGCCAGGGCGAGCGCGAGCCAGCCGGCCCAGGGCGCTCCGGGGACGTCCAGCAGGGCCGCGAAGAGCGACTCCTTGGAGATGAAACCGAGCAGCGGCGGCAGTCCGGCCATGGACGCGGCGCCCACGGCGGTGACGGCGAAGCTCAGCGGCATGCGCCGCCACAGGACCGGCAGCCGGCGCAGGTCCCGGGTGCCGGTGGAGTGATCGATGACACCGACCATCATGAACAGGCCGGACTTGAACAACGCGTGGGCGATGGTGTGGACGATCGCAGCGGCCAGCGCGGCCTGGGTGCCGACGCCGATGGTGGCGACGATGAGGCCGAGCTGGCTGACCGTCGAGTAGGCCATGAGGCGCTTGAGGTCGGTCTGTTGCAGCGCGAACCACGCGCCCAGCGCGGCGGTGAACAGGCCCGCCGACACCAAGGCGGCGTTCCAGACCCCCGTCTCATGGAAGGCAGGGCTGAACCGCATGAGCAGGAAGATGCCGGCCTTCACGACGGCGGCGGCGTGCAGATAGGCGCTGACGGGGGTGATGGCCGCCATGGCGTCCGGGAGCCACACGTGGAACGGGAACTGGGCGCTTTTGCTGAAGCCCGCGATGAACACGAGGGTGGCGACGCCGGCGGCGAAGGTGCCGTCGGTCGTCCAGACGTCGCTGGTGAGCGCTGCGGTGACGTTCGTGGTGCCCGTCCGCACGATGATGAGGGCGACGCCCGCGAGCAGCGTGAGGCCGCCGATGAAGGTCATCAACAGGGTCCGCATCGACGCCGCCTCGCCCGCGTTGCCCGAGCGGGCGATGAGGAAGAAGGACGCCAGCGACGTCAGCTCCCAACAGATGAACAGCACCACGAGGTCGTCCGCCATGACCAGACCCACCATCGCGAGGGTGAACACGGTCATGACGAGGTAGAAGCTCAGCTGGCTGCCCCGCTCGAGGTAGTCGGTGGAGTAGACGAACACGACGGCGCCGATGATCAGGGCGATGAGGCTGAACACCATCCCGAGGCCGTCCAGTCGCAGGGCGAACTCCACGCCGAGGGGTTCCACCCAGAGGACGGCGAAGGTGGGGGTTCCGCCGGCCATCACCTCACCGAGGGCCGGCCAGAGCGTCGCCGCGGCGCCCAGGTAGATCGCGGCCAGCGGCCAGCCGGCGGTGCGGCCCAGCAGGCGGTTGAGGATCGGCGTCAGGGCCACGGCCGCGGCGAGCACGGCGAGCGTCCAGACCATGCTCATCGGCGGGGGCACCTCGTTTCGGCTGTCGTCTGACGGGGGCACGGCGCCGGAGCGCAGCTGTGTTCGGGCAGTTTATCCGTCCATCCGCACCGCGGCATGATCGTCGGGGAACGGTGGACATCGGACGCCCGCGCCGACGCAGCTACTGGCGGAGCCGCGTCCACGCGGCAACCTGCCGAACGTAGTCGGCGTGATCGCGTCGAGCCGCCACGGTCGACCGCGCCACCAGGGCGATGTCGATGCCGACGTACTCATGGACCAGCACGTTGCGGAGCCCGATGCTGGGTTTCAACGCCTCGGCCAGGCGTGGCTCGAGTACGCCCAGGCTCGCCATCGCGTCCAGGGCCGCTCGGGCGTCGGTGGGCGGCGTGGCGGCAAGGCTTGCGGCAGTGTGCGCGTTGATGTCCGTGGCGAGCGTCACCAGCTGGGTCACGATGCGCTCCACGGCGTGTCTGGTCAGACGGTCGCCCGCCAGCCGTTGGGGGGAGACGTCGCCGAGGACCTCAAGATCGGCCAGCAGCTGGCGCATGAGAGCCAGCCGTTCCAACACGACGCTGGCGGAGAAGTCCTTGGGCGTCATCGGGCCAACGCCTCCAGGGCGAGGTCGCGCAGCCACTGCTCGTCGTAGAACTCGCCCATGGCGGCCATCTGGCGCCGGGCAAAGATGCCCGGCGTGCGCTCGACGAGCACGTCTCCCCTGGCCAGCGCCTCGAAGCGCGCGACCGTTCCCGCCCGCGCCAGACCCATGACGTCGAGGTGATCGCCGTAGCGCTCGCCCAGCGCA
>JAKDIK010000082.1 GCA_030450535.1 Propionibacteriaceae bacterium | reverse complement strand
GGGGGGGCGGCGGGGGGGCGGCGCCCCACGCCCGGCGCAACACCACCCTGCGCGAGGCGCGGACGACGATCGTGTCGCTGCGCGAGCAGCTCGCCGCGCTGGCGAGCCCGCCGCAGCAGTTCGGCCGGGTGGTCGGCCTGGCGCCCGATGGCCTCGTCGATGTCTTCGTGGGCGGTCGGCTGGTCCGCGCGCCGCTGGCCGAGGAGCTGCTCGCCGGCCAACCCGCCGTCGGTGAGACCGTGTTGGTGAACGACGCGCTGACCGTGGTCGGCCGGGCTGAGCTTCCGGCCGCCGGGGAGGTGGGCGTGGTGCGTGAGGTGCTCCAGGGACGTCGCGCCCTCGTGGTGGGTGCCCACGACGCCGAGGTGGTCGTGACCCTTGCCGCGAGACTGGACGAGGTGGCGGCGGGCGACACCGTTCTGGTCGACCTGCGGGCCCAGCTCGCGTACGACCGCGTCGAGCGCACGCCGGTCACCGAGCTGACGCTGCAGGAGGTGCCCGATGTGGCGTGGGAGGACATCGGCGGGCTGGACGAACAGATCGCGCAGGTGCGCGACGCCGTCGAGCTGCCCTTCGCCCACCGCGACCTGTTCGACGCCTACGGTCTGGCCGCACCGCGCGGCGTCCTGCTCTACGGCCCGCCCGGGTGCGGCAAGACGATGGTGGCGAAGGCAGTCGCGCGGTCGGTGGGCTCGGCGTTCCTGAACGTGAAGGGTCCCGAGCTCCTCACGAAGTACGTCGGGGAGACCGAGCGGCTCATCCGCCTGACCTTCGCCCAGGCGCGCGAGCTCGCCGAGGGCGGCCGCGGCGTCATCGTGTTCTTCGACGAGATGGACGCACTGTTCCGCACCCGTGGCTCGGGGGTGAGCTCCGACGTGGAGAGTACGGTTGTACCCCAGTTTCTCGCCGAGATCGACGGCGTGGAGGCGCTGCCCAACGTGATGGTCATCGGCGCCACCAACCGCGAGGACCTCATCGATCCGGCGATCCTGCGGCCGGGACGCCTCGACGTCAAGATCCGGCTCGACCGGCCCACGCGCGCCCAGTCGGTACAGATCCTGGGACGCCACCTCGGCAGCGAAGGCCCCTGGGACGAGGCGTCCGAGCGCGATGCCGGCGGGGCGTCCGTCCTCGCCGAACGCGCGGTAGAGCTCGCCATCGATGAATTGTTCCAGCGCGAGCCGCGCAACGCGTTCGTCGAGGTCACGTACGCCTTTGGTGCGGTCGAGACCCTGTATGCCGGCGACTTCGTCTCCGGCGCGCTGCTGGCGAACGTGGCGCGGCGGGCCAAGCTTGCCGCGATCAAGGACGAGCTGGGGAGCGGACGCCGCGGCGTCCGCCTGGAGCACGTCACCCACGCCGTGCGCGCCGAGGTGGCGGCGGGGGAGGACCTGCCCAACACCTCCCACCCCGAGGAGTGGGCGCGGTTGTCGGGGCGGCGCGGCGAGCGCATCGTCGCGCTGCGAGCCCTGGCACCCGGCCGCCGGATTGGGCCGAGCGCCGAAGATTGAGCACGGGGCGCGGACGCGGCCGTTAGCCTGAAACCATGAGCTCTCAAACCTCGTCGAGACCCTCCAAGCTGTCCGTGATCGGTGCGGGCGCGGTCGGTTCGTCCCTGGCCTACGCCGCGCTGATCCGCGGCTCCGCGCGCGAGATCGCGCTGTATGACATCAACGAGAAGAAGGTGGACGCCGAGGTCGCGGACCTGCAGCACGGCAGCCAGTTCACCCCCACCAACGCCGTCATGGGCGGCGCCGACATCTCCGTCGTCAAGGACAGTTCGCTGGTGATCATCACCGCGGGCGCCGCCCAGAAGCCGGGTCAGACCCGCCTGGAGTTGGCCGCGGTCAACGCGAACATCCTCAAGGGCCTCATGCCCCAGCTGCTGGAGCACGCCCCCGACGCCACCTACGTGCTGGTCACCAACCCCTGCGACGTGCTCACCGTCGTCGCCCAGAAGGTCTCCGGACTGCCGACGAGCCGCGTGTTCTCGACCGGCACGATGCTCGACACGTCCCGCCTGCGGTGGGGCATCGCCCGCACCTGCGGCATCCACCAGTCGAACGTGCACGCCAACATCCTCGGCGAGCATGGCGACAGCGAGTTCCCGGTGTGGTCGACGGCGCGCATCGGCCAGATCCCGATTCGTGAGTGGGTGGACAACGACGGCCGGCAGGTCTTCACCGACGAGGTGCTCGATTCGCTGGCCGACGAGGCCATGCACGCCGCCTACCAGGTCATCGAGGGCAAGGGCGCGACCAACTACGCCATCGGTCTCACCGGGGCCCGTCTGTGCGAAGCCCTGCACTCGCCGACCGAGCGGCTGCTTCCCGTCTCCAGCGTGCTGAACGACTACAAGGGCGTCTCGGATGTGGCCCTGTCGGTCACCTCGGTCGTCTCCAACCGGGGCGTGGTCCGCGTGCTGGACGTGCCGATGGAGGAACACGAACTCGCGAAGTTCCGCCACTCCGCCGAAACGCTGCGCGCCTCGCTCAAGGAACTCGGCTTCTGAACCAGGACCCGAAGGGTCCTCACCACTCCTGCCGACGGCGTCCCTCAGGCCGAGGGACGCCGTCGGCGCGTCAGAAGGGCCCACACGGCGCGCCAACCCACCAGCAGCAGCGCGAGCGTGATGCCGGCGACGATGATGAACGCCCCAGCGGTCCCATCGCCCAGCAGGCGCCGCAACACCATGCCGATCGCCAGGGTGATCAGCCAGATCCACAGTCCGTCGCCGACGCCCGCGCCCTCGCGCCGGCGCAGCAGCACCACGCCCCAGCCCAGGGCGGCGGCGACGAGGAAGGGGAAGGCCGTGGTGCTCACCCCGATCACGTCCATCTCTTCGTTGTGCGAGGCCCGGCCGATGGCGGCGAACAGCACCACCAGGGCGGCATCGATGGCGGCGGCCGTCGTGCGTCCCACGGAATCGGTTCCTTTCTTGGGGGGTGGGCACAGCGTAGCCGCCCTGATCACGACCCGCCCTGATCACCCATGATGGGTGTCATGGCCGACGTGAACGCGGATCGTCCCCTGCTGGGGACCGAACTCGAGTACGGCATCGCCGCGCCCGGGCGTCCGGATCTGGACGCCGACGCGCTCGCCGCGCTCGTGGTCGACCACTGCGACGCGCCCGCCACCGCGGGGGTGAGCGACACCCACAACCGCACGCTCGGCAACGGCGGGCGCCTCTACGTCGACCACGGCCACCCCGAGTACGCGACCCCTGAGGTGCGCTCGGCGTCGGCGGTGGTGTTGTACGAGGCGGCCGGCGACGCGATCCTCGACCGGGCTGCGGCCCGGGCGTCCGATGTCATCGGCGCGCCGATCCGGCTCTTTCGCAACAACACCGACGGCAAGGGCAACAGCTACGGGTACCACGAGAACCTGCTGCTGCGCCGCGATGTGGCGTGGGGGGCCCTGGTCGCGGCGTTGCCGGCGGTGCTGGTGACGCGCACGGTGCTGGGCGGTGCGGGCCGCGTGGGTCTGGGGCAGGACGGCCGGACCCCGGGGTTCCAGCTCAGCCAGCGGGCCGACTTCTTCGTGCAGGTGACCAGCCTCGACACCACCCGGCGCCGCGGCATCGTGAACAGCCGCGACGAGCCGCACGCCCGGCCCCGCTGGTGGCGGCGGCTGCACGTCATCACCGGCGACGCCCGGCGCAGCGGCTTTGCCACGTGGCTCGCGATCGGTTCGCTGGCGCTCGTGGTCGCCGCGCTGGAGGAGGGGTTGTTGCCGGTGATCGCGCTGCGCGACCCGGTGGCGGCCTTCCGCGCGGTGTCACGGGATGCGCGCTGCGCGAGGCCGCTGGCGCTGGCCGACGGCACCTCGGCGACCGCCGTCGAGATCCAAGAGCGGTTCGCGGACGCCGCTGGCCTCCTGCTGGAGCGCCGGCCGTTCGCCGAGGGCGCCGAATTGCTGGCCGCCTGGCGTGCGGTGTTGGACGCCCTGCGCCGCGACCCCCGCGAACTCGCCGGACAGCTCGACTGGTGTGCCAAGCTGGCCGTCCTCGAGGGGTTCCGCGCCCGGGACGCCCTGGGCTGGGACGCCCCCCGGCTGGCCGCGCTCGACCTGGCGTGGTCCGACATCGCACCGGGCGGGGTCGTCGACCGGCTGCGCGCGGCGGGGCGCTTTCCGGCCCTGCCCGACACGGACGCCATCGCCGCGGCCACGGGATCCGCCCCCGCCGACACGCGGGCGTCCGTCCGGGGCCGCTGGATCGCCGAGCGGCCGGCGTCCGTGCTCGCCGCGACCTGGGATTCGCTGCTGCTGCGCGACGACCACGGCGTCCTGTGCCCGCTGCCCCTGCCCGACCCGTTCCACCCGGGCGCCGCACCGGGGGCCGAGCCGGCGTCCCTCGCTACACTGATCCGGGCCGAACAGGCGGCCCTGGCCGGCGAGGAGGAGTCATGAGCGAGCGCATCCAGCGGCAACGCCAAACCTCCGTGCGCCCGGAGACCGACGACGAGGCCAGCGGCCTCGGCGAGGGGCTCACCACCACGGGTGACGCCGCGGGGCTGGACGCCCTGCTCGCAGAGATCGACACCGTGCTCGAATCCGACGCCGAGGAATACGTCCGCGGCTTCGTCCAGAAGGGCGGCCAGTGATCGAGGTCGTCCTCTCACCGGCCCTGGTCGTCGGGACCGGCCTCGTGGGCGCCTCGGTCGCCCAGGCGCTCACCGCGGCCGGCGTCGAGGTGCACTTGGTCGATGCCCGGCCCACCCACGCCGTGGTCGCCGCCTCCCGCGGCGCCGGCACCATCGAGCCCCTCGACCCCGAGGCGTGCCGCCTCGTCGTCGTGGCCGTGCCGCCCGGCGAACTCGCGGCCGTGATCGCCGACGCACTGGCGCGCTACCCGAACGCCACCGTCACCGACGTCGGTTCGGTGAAGGGCGTCGTGCTGGCGTCGCTGCGCGCCAGGGGCATCGACCTGGCCCGCTACTGCGGCTCGCACCCCATGGCGGGCTCGCAGAAGGCCGGGCCGCTCACCGCGCGTCCTGACCTGTTCGTCGACCGCACCTGGGTGATCACCCCGCACGACACCGCCTCCGCCCAGGCGGTGCTCACCGTCCAGGGCCTGGCCGAGCTGTGCGGCGGTCGCCTGGTCACCATGGCCGCCCAGCACCACGACGAGGCGGTCGGCCAGGTGTCGCACGTGCCGCAGCTCGTCAGCGCGCTGGTGGGCGGCGGCCTGCTCGACCTGCCGTCCGAGCACCTGCGCCTGGCCGGTCAGGGGTTGCGGGACGTGACCCGCATCGCGGGCTCCGACCCGCGGCTGTGGCAGCAGATCATCGCCGCCAACTGGCGGGCCGTGCGCGGCGAGCTCGAGGAGCTTCACGCCTCGCTCGGCGAGCTCATCGCGGTGCTGGACGACCCCGATGCCGTGCAGGCGTTTCTCGAGCGCGGCCGCCAGGGCGTCCGGGCTTTACCCGGCAAGCACGGGTCCAGCCCGGCGGCATGGGTGCAGGTCGTCGTCGAGATCCCGGACGCCCCGGGCGCGCTCGCGCGGCTGTTCACCGACATCGAGAACACCGGCGTGAACGTCGAGGACGTCACCATCGACCACGATCTCGAACGGCGGGTCGGCTGGCTGGCCGTCCACGTCGAGCCCGCGTCCGCGAACCGGCTGGCGAACGCGCTCACCGGTGCCGGATGGTCGCTGCGCCCCTGAGCCGCGCCGGGTCGCGTCGCCCCAGTAGACTGCCCCGGTGCCGTCCGATCGCCTCGTCATCGCCATCGACGGGCCCAGTGGGTCCGGCAAATCGTCGACCTCGCGAGAGGTCGCGCGGCGGTTGGGCCTCGGCTACCTCGACACCGGCGCGATGTACCGGGCGGTGGCCGTGGCATTCCTTGCCGCGGGAGTGGCGCCGACCCACACCGCGCGCGTGATCGAGGCGACCCGCAGCGCCGAGATCGAGCTCTCCCTCGACCCCGACGAGCGCTGGGTGCGGGTCAACGGCGCCGATGTGACGGACGCGATCCGCGAACCGCGGACGTCCGCCCACGTGTCGACCGTCGCGCGCATCCCCGAGTGTCGCGCCGACCTCGTCGCCCGGCAGCGGGCGCTCATGGACGCCGACCCGCGCGGCGTCGTGGCGGAGGGCCGCGACATCACCACGGTGGTCTACCCGGACGCCGACGTGCGCATCCTGCTCACCGCGTCCGAGGAGGCCCGCCTGGCCCGTCGCGGCGGCGAGCTGGGCGCCCGCGTGAGCGACGCCGAGCTGCGTGACCAGGTGATCCGGCGCGACGCCGACGATTCCAAGCTCGTGGAGTTCCGGACCGCCGCCGACGGCGTCCACCTGCTCGACACCTCCGACCTGAGCTTCGATCAGGTCGTGGAGGCCATCCTCGATCTCACCAAGGAGACCACCGCGTGAGCCTCAAACCCGTCCTTGCCGTCGTGGGCCGCCCGAACGTGGGCAAGAGCCAGCTCGTCAACCGCATCCTGGGCCGCCGCGAGGCGGTCGTGCAGGACCTGCCCGGCGTCACCCGCGACCGGGTCTCCTACGACGCCAACTGGAACGGCCGCGAATTCGTCATCGTCGACACCGGAGGCTGGGCCTCGGACGCCGACGGCATGGCCGCGCGGATCGCCGAGCAGGCCGAGCTGGCCATCGGGGCGGCGGACGCCGTCCTGTTCGTCGTCGACGCCACCGTCGGCACCACCGACGAGGACGAGGCTGTCGTGAGGGTGTTGCGGCGCTCGAACAAGCCCGTCGTGCTGGCCGCCAACAAGGTGGACGACCAGCGTCTCGAGGCGGAGGCCGCCGCGATGTGGAACCTGGGGCTGGGGGAGCCGTTCGCGGTCTCCGCGCTGCACGGCCGGGGATCCGGCGACCTGCTGGACGCCGTGATGGCCGCGCTGCCGGACGCCCCCGCGGCGTCGTTCGAGGAGGTCGGCGGCCCGCGCCGCGTCGCGATCGTGGGCAAGCCGAACGTGGGCAAGAGCTCCCTGCTCAACAAGCTCACCGGGCAGCAGCGTTCGGTGGTCGACAATGTCGCCGGCACGACGGTGGATCCCGTCGATGAGCTGGTCGAGCTGGGCGGTGAGGTGTACCGCTTCATCGACACCGCGGGTCTGCGGCGGCGCGTCAAGGAGGCGTCCGGACACGAGTACTACGCGTCCCTGCGCACCCAGCAGGCGATCGAACGCGCCGAGGTGTGCGTGGTCGTGATCGACGCCGCCGAGTCGATCTCGGACCAGGACCTCAAGATCCTCACCATGGCCGAGGAGGCCGGCAAGGCGATGGTCGTCGCCTACAACAAGTGGGATCTCACCGACGACGAGCGGCGGCGCTATCTCACGCGCGAGATCGAGCGGGACGTGCAGGCGTTCGCGTGGGCGCCCACGGTGAACATCTCGGCGCTGACCGGGCGCAACGTGGACAAGCTGAAGAAGGCGATCGACGCCTCGCTGGAGGGCTGGGAGACCCGCGTCACCACGGGTCAGCTCAACGCCTTCCTCGGCCGGGTCGCCGCGGCGCACCCGCATCCGGTGCGCTCGGGCAAGCAGCCGCGCATCCTGTTCGGCACGCAGGCGCAGAACTGCCCGCCGACGTTCGTGCTGTTCACCTCCGGCGCCATGGATCCGCAGTACCTGCGGTTCGTCGAGCGCCGGCTGCGGGAGGAGTTCGGATTCGTCGGCAGCCCGGTGCTGGTGCAGACGCGGGCGCGGGAGAAGCGCAAGCGGTGAGCGGCTCCTGGCCCGCGACGCCGTTCCTGGCGGTCGATCTCACGGTGTTGGATGCCAACATCGAGCGGGTCGCCGGCTGGGCCGAGGGGCGCGGCGTCGCGCTGCGCCCGCACGTGAAGACGCACAAGAGCCCCGAGATCGCCCACCGGCAGGCGGACGCCGGGGCGTCCGGCATCACGGTGGCCACGCTCGGCGAGGCGGAGGTCTTCGCCCAGGACGGCTTCGACGACCTGTTCGTCGCCTACCCGCTGTGGCTGGACGACGATCGGCGCCGTCGGCTGCAACGGCTCACCGAGCGGGCCCGCGTACGGGTCGGCTTCGATTCGCTGGACGCGGCCGAGCGCCTCGTCGGCACCGGGGCGATCGGGCTCGTCGAGATCGACTCCGGGCACCACCGGAGCGGCGTCCACCCGATCGCCGCCGGCGAGCTGGCGGTCCGGGCGGTGGATGCGGGGCTGGAGGTCATCGGGGTCTTCACGTTTCCGGGGCACTCCTATGCGATGGGCGGCGGACGTGCCGCGGCCGCTTTGGCGGAAGCCGAGGCGCTGGCGTCCGCCCGCCGCTCGCTGGAGAAGGTGGGGGTGGCAGCGCAGGTCGTCAGCGGGGGTTCGACGCCGAGCCTGTCCATGTCGGCCTCGGAGGCCGGTGAGCTGCGGCCGGGGGTGTACGTGTTCAACGACGCGCAGCAGTGGGAGCTCGGCGCCTGCCGCCGCGAGCAGATCGCGCTGACCTGTCATGCGACCGTGGTGAGTCACGCGGGCGGACGCCTCGTGCTCGACGCGGGCTCCAAGGCGTTGGGCGCCGACCGGGCGGCGTGGGCGTCCGGGTTCGGACGCCTGCTGGATCATCCGGACGCCCGCATCGTGCAGTTGTCGGAGCACCACGCGGTCGCCGAGTTGCACGGGCAGCCGCTGCCGGCACTGGGAGAGACTGTGCGCGTGGTGCCGAACCACGCGTGCAACGCGGCGAATCTGGCCGACGAGTTCGTGATTGTGGTCGACGGCGACCCCGTGGACACCTGGAGCGTCGCCGCGCGGGGCATGAACGCCTGAGGCGGCCTCAGGGGAGGCGTCCGGTCACCAGGAACAGCTCGTGGGTGTGGTCGACGCCATCCTTGGGCTTGACGACGGTGGTCGCCGTCTGCTCGGCGACGTCGACGAAGCCCAGATCGCGCAGCGAGAGCACCAGCGCGTGGCGGTCGATGCCACGACGCCCGTCGAAATCGTCGTCGTGGAAGTGGTTGTCGGGGTCGGCGTCGAGATCGGCGAGCGCGATCCAGCCGCCCGCGATCAGCGACGCACGGGCGTGGGTCAGGAACGCGGCCGTGTCAGGGACGTGGTGGAGCGCCATCGCACTGACGAGCAGATCCACCGGGTGGGGGAGTGGGGCGTCCGACAGATCGTGGTTGAGGATCGAGAACCGCTCGGCGTCGTCGGTCTGCTCGGCCGCGACCGCGAGCATGCCGGCGGAGGTGTCGACGAGGATGACGTGGGCCACGTGGGCGATGAGTGCGCGTCCGAGCTGGCCGGTGCCGCAGCCCACGTCCGCGGCGCGCCATGTGGGCAGAACCGGAACCGCGGCCCCCCCCCCGGGGCCCCGCCCCGGGGGGCGGGGGGGGGGGGGCGGGGGGGGGC
>JAKDIK010000010.1 GCA_030450535.1 Propionibacteriaceae bacterium | reverse complement strand
GGGATGAGACCGGTGCGCTCGCCCGGGGTGTCGCGATGCATGCCAGCAGGCTACACCTACGAAAGTTGAGGTTCACGGCCACCGTTCTCCGGGTGTCCCGCTGCGTGAAATGACCTAGTTTCTTGCCTGCCAGAGCAAGACCGGAATCGTAATCCCGCCCCAGACACCCAGAAAGATACCTCCATGAAGAAGATCATCGTCGCCACCGTCGCCGGCCTCATCGCAGCACCCTCGAGCGCTTCCCTCCCGCACGAGCACCCCTCTCGTCCCGGCGACTTCCGTCCCTACGTCGCAGCGGACCACTCAACCCCAGACAACTTGATCTGCCGATTCTTCAACGTCAAGTGTAAGTAGGCGCAGCGCCCCATCCTCCTCATCACCCCGGGGGGCCGGCCCAATATTTGGGGCCGGCCTTCTTGGTTGGTCCACCTCCGAATCCCCCTACTTTCGGAGGTGGCGCAACCGCCTGAATGACGGCCAGGGAAACGGCCACTCGTGGGTGACGAACCATCTTTTGCTACCCCTAGATTGATGCCATCGGGAAGAACCCGTGAAACCCAACCGAAAAGGAACCATGAAATGTCCAAGAACCGTAAGCAGGATCTCTTCTCCGCCGACATCCCGCTCGCCACCGAGCTGAACGAGGCCGGCCTCACGCAGACGTCCGGCGGCGCGACGACGGCCAATTTCTCCAAGCGCATCGGCAACCGTGGCCGCTTCTGCACGCTCACCAAGGAGTGCCAGAACGTCTGCCGCTGGTTCTGATCCACAACACCAACCAAACAAGCACATACCCAACCAACAAGGAGAAAATCATGCCCAAGAAGAACATCGCCTCCCAGGACTTCGCCGCCGGCTACAGCCACGCCGACCTCAAGGCCCTCAACGACACCAACCCCGCAGCCGGCACGTCGTCCGCCCCCTGCGTGCGTTGGACGATCCGCATCAGCAAGCTGGCCTGCCCGACCACGGCGGTCACCAAGGCCTGCCGCTGAGGCCACTCACCCCGAACCGGCGGCGGGCCGACCCCGTCACCCGCCGCCGGTTCCACCCCCGCACTCTCGAAGGAGCACCGACCATGACCGTCCCCACCGCTGCCGCCCCCACACGCGTCGCGACCACCCCTCCCCATGACCTGCTGTTCGCGCCGGTGCTCCACGGCTGGGTCCGGGCCTCGGACGCGCGCGTCGGCCATCACGCATCGTTCGCCCCCGGCGTGGCCGAGGCCACGCTGCTGCGCTGGCAGACCGAGGCGCTGTACACGCTCCACCTGCGGGCCCTTACCTGCCACCTCCGGCTGCTCTCACGCGAGAACTCGCTGGCTGGCGGCACGCCGGAGGACCGCTACCGGGGCTACTGCGCCGACTTCGGCGCGCTCCACAGCTCCGAGTTCGATGCCTGCTTCGCCCCCCTCGTGGATCTGCGGGCCGCGGTGCTGGCCCAGCATGCCGCGGCGCTGGACACCGTCGGCGTGGCGCTCGACGCCGACCGGGCCGGGCTCGAGCATCACTTCGGCATTCCCCGCCACGCCCGTGTCACCGCGGTGGCGGCAAGCGGCGACACCCACGACGGCGCGCGCCGCGTCTGCATTCTCACGTTCGACAGCGGGCACCGCGTCGTTTACAAGCCCCGCTCCGTCGCCGGAGAGACCGGCTGGTTCCGCCTGACCGCCTGGCTCACCACGCGTTCGCCACTGGCGCTGCCCTCCGCCCCCGCGTGGGATTGCGGCGGCCACGGATGGGTGGCCTTCGTCCCCGCCCTTGCCGCCGCGGAGGAGAACCGACTCCTGAATGATCCGGAGTTTCTGCGCCGCGGCGGCGCGCTGACCGCCGTCATGCACGCCCTCAACGCCAAGGACATGCATCGCGAGAACCTCCGGATCACCCCCGCCGGCCCGCTCCCGCTCGACCTGGAGACGGTGCTCCACGTCGCCATCCCCGCCGGTTCCACACACGGACCCGACGACGTCTGGGCCGCGCTCGGGGCGTCCGTGAGTGCCAGCGGTCTGCTGCCAACGGCCGTCGAGATCCCGGCAGCCGGCGGTGCCGGCTGGGCCGACGTGGGCTTCCTGGCGACCGAGGGCGGCGGCGGACATGCGAACCGCTCTCTCACCGTGATCAACCCCTTCCGGGACGACCTCCAGCTGTCCTTCGAGACCGACGACGAGGGCTGGGAACACCCCTACGAGAACCGCTCCAAGGCCGAGGCCGTGGCCGCCGCCGCGGCGGTCGCCGATGGATTCACCGACGCCTACCGTTGGCTGGCCACCCATCGGGACGTCTTCGCCGAGGCCGTGACCCGCGCTTTCGCCGGCGCCCGCCTGCGCTATCTGCACGGGCAGACCCAGGATTATGTGAACGTGCTGCGGCTCTCGTGCGCCGCGCAAGCCGCCGCCGACCCCGACGTCCGACGAGAACGCCTGCGCCGGGTCGCCGACCTCGACGACGCGACCGAGCCTCGCCTGGTGGAGGCCGAGATCGCCCAGCTGTGGTTCGGTCACGTCCCACTGTTCACGATGGACGCCGACGCCCCGGTCGTGATGGATGCCGATGGCCACCCCCTCACCACCGCTCAGCACAGTCCGCTGGCGGCGTGCCGGGCGAAGATCGATGCCCTCAGTGAGGCCGATCTGGCCCAGCAGCTCGACCTGATCTGGGCGTCCTTCGTGGCGCTGCATCCCGACAATCATCTGGCCGCCCCGGAGTCTGTGATGGCGGCGACGTCCGCGCCGACCGGGACCCGAGGGGCCGACGCCGGTCTGGCCGCACTCGCCCGCGAGTTGAGCGACGATCTGGTCGCCAGAGCCCGTCCCGACGGACCCCCCGAGCGGGGCGTGAGCTGGCTCGGCCCGGTGCCCTCCACGGACAACCTACGGCCATGGGCAGCAGGGGCGCTCGACTTCGATCTGTACAGCGGACGCACGGGCGTCGCCCTGGCCCTGGCCCAGGCCTCCGTCGCCCTCGGGCACGATGGGGCCCGACAGATCGCCGAGCGCGTCTTCGACGCCTGCGCCTCGTCCCTGGACGCCGACCCGGGCGCCGTGCAGGACAACCTCGGTGTCGGCTGCTGGACCGGGGCGACCGGCCTGTCGCTCGCTCTGTCCCGGGCGGGCGAGCTGCTCGGCCGAGATGACTGGCGGGCCATCGCGGCGAGCGCGGGCGATGCCCTGGCCGGACCTGCGGCACTCGACGTCATCGAAGGGCAGGCCGGCGACCTGCTCGCGCGCCGCACCGTCGGGGCAGCGCGATCCGATCTGGCACAGCGGCTGGCGGACACCGTCGTGGCCGCTCCGCGGGACGATCTCACGCTCAACCACAGCGGCTACGCCCACGGCATCGCTGGGGTACTGCACGCCGTGGCGGACAGCCCGCTGCCCGACGGGGCGGTCGCCGAAGCGATCCGCCTGCTGCTCGCACGGCTGGAGGGGCTGCGCACCCCGGACGGCCGAGCGTGGTTCTCCTCGCGCTTTCCCGATCCGGGCGTGGCCACCGCCTGGTGTCACGGCGGCGCGGGCATCGCTTTGGGCGTCGCCGCGGCGTGGGTGGCGAGGCCCCTATTGATCCCGACCGGCCTCGTGGACGATGCCGTGGCGGCCCTGGGCGCGGCCGGCTTCGGCCGCAACCTGACCTTGTGCCACGGCGACCCGGGCAACTGGGCGATCGCTCGATGGATCGCCGACCGGCTCGGCCACGACGACGCCGCCCACGCCGCGTCCGTCGGACGAGGCGTCCTCACCGCCGACCGGGTGCGCGCCCAGCTCGCCGACCGCCGCAACCGCAATTCCCTCAACGACACCCTCATGGTGGGGCGCGCCGGCGTCCTCCTCCACCTCACCACCCGCCTCGATCCCACCCTGGGATCGGCTCCCCTGACCGCCCCGACGACCCCCGGAGGATCCTGATGAGAACACGCGTCCCCGTCATCACGCAGGTTACGGCCACCGAGTGCGGCATCTGCTGCGTCAGCTCGGTGCTGGCCACGCACGGGCGCCACGAATCGATGACCGAGCTGCGCGCCGATCTCGAGGTCGGGCGCGATGGCTCCACCGTGGGCCAGCTCGCCAACCTGCTGCGGAGCCGCGGCATGCAGGTGCGGCTGTTCGAGGCCGCCAGCCCCGCGCCGCTGGCCTTGTTTGACATCCCCGTCATCATCTTCTGGGAGGGCTACCACTTCGTCGTCCTGGAGCGGGTCACCCGCACCGGCGCGATCCTCATGGATCCCGCCATGGGGCGACGGCGCATCACCACAGCCGAACTCGAAGCGGGCTTCAGCGGCGTCATCGTGCTCGCGGCTCCCGGCGACGGTTTCGTACGGAAGCGTCGTATTCTGCTGGCCGAGTGGCGCAGCTTCCCACTGATCCCCCCCGGGGCGGGACAGGCACTGCTGTACTCGCTGGTCCTCGCGGTGCTCGGCTACCTGGTGACCGCCACGATGCCGTTCGCCGTCTCGTGGACCGTCGACAGCATCACCCAACCGGATGCCGAGCAGCGCCTTTGGGCGATGCTCGCCGCCGCTCCAGCGGGGGTGGTGTTGTACTTCGCGCTGCAGGCCGTCCGGACGTTCGTGCTCTCGCGCACGCTCGCCCTCGTCGGCGGCCACCTCATGGAGACAGTCTTCGGCCATTTGCTGCGCCTGCCTTATACCTTCTTCTCGACCCGGCAGGTCGGCGAGCTGCTCTATCGGATGGGCAGCGTCACGTCCGTCCGCGACCTGCTGTCGACGCGCATCGTGAGCGGTGTTCTCGATATCGGCATCGCCGGCGTCATGATGGGTTACGTCTTCTGGGTGTCGCCGCTTCTGGGAGCCGTCACAGCCGGGGTCTTCGGGCTGTGCCTGGTGCTGCTCGTGATGACGCAGCGTCCGATGACCGAGGTCATGGACACCGAGATCGCCCACCTGAGCCAGAGCCAAGCCATCGAGTACGACGCTGTCTCGTCCATCGCCGCGATCAAGATGGGCGGCTATCGCGACGAGTTCTTCGCCCGCTGGAAGGTGACCTACGACGCGTCCCTGCGGGCCATGCGCCGGCGGATGCATCTACAAGACGGCCTAGTTGGGGGCGTGCTGGGGGCGGTCCAGGTCTTCGGCCCCCTGGCGTTGGTGGCGGTCGGCCTGCTGCTCACGCTGGACGGCACGGTCACCATCGGGGCCGCGGTCGCCGTGCAGGGCGTCGGAGCGCTCCTGCTCGGGCTGAGCAGCGCGATCTTCGCGAGTTGGAGCGAGTTCGTCCAGGCCTGTCGCCTGATGCGCCGCGTCCTCGACATCACCGAGACCGCGCCCGAGGCATCCGGCCACCGCACCGACGAGCTCGAACTGCCCGCCATCGACGTCGAGCGCGTCAGCTTCTCCTACAGCGGTTCCGGCGAGCGCGTCGTGAAGGACGTGACGCTGCATGTCGCACCCGGGGAGAAGATCGCCATCGTGGGCGCCTCCGGGTCGGGCAAGAGCAGTCTGGCGCTCGTGATGTCGGCCCTGCACTCGCCGACCGGCGGTCGCGTCCGGGTGGGCGGCACCGACGTCAGCGATTGGAACCTCGACCGGCTGCGCCAGCAGATCGGCTACGTGCCGCAGGACGTGCGGCTGCACGACGCCTCGATCGTCGACAACCTGCGCCTTGGGACGAACCTGTCGAAGGAGGAGACCGTCGAACGCTGCCTGCACCTGCCGTTCCTCGACTTCATCGCCGAGCTCCCCATGGCGTTCGAGACGATGATCACCGAGCAGGGTGCCAATTTCTCCGGCGGCCAGCGCCAGCGCATGGCGATCGCGAGGGCTTTGCTGCGCAACCCGCGCATCGTGGTGTTCGACGAGGCCACGAGTGCCCTCGACACCGTGACCGAACGCATCGTGACCGAGCACCTGGCACGGCTGGGCTGTACGCAAATCATCCTGGCTCATCGGCTGACCACGATCCGCGCCTGCGACCGCATCCACGTGCTGGCGGACGGGGAGATCGTCGAATCCGGCACCCACGATGACCTGATCTCAGCCGGCGGAGCGTTCGCCGCCCTCTACCGAGCCGACCACGTCAACGACCCCGACCACGCCGACCACACCCAGGAGGGCCCCCATGCGTGACGACACCCATCCCCTCGCCCTTGCCAGCAGCGCCCTGACGGCGCGGCACCTGGGCGACCTGACGGTGGTGCGCGACCATCCGGCCGTCGCTCAGGACGCCGGTGCCGGGCTGGCCGACGAGGTGAGGAACTGGTTCGCCGGGACAGTGCAGCATCAGGTGCTGCGCCTCGTCATCACCGACTTCCACGCGTTCCGGGAGCGCCACGGTGGACAGCCCGACCCCACCAGCAACACGGCCCTGCGCGCCTACGCCGAACGACTGAGTGATCCGAGCGCGCTCGCCGGCATCTGGGCGGACGCCGGCCGGCTTGCGCCGCGGCTGACCCGCCTCGCCAGCCAGGCCGAGTCCGCTGTTGTCGAGATCCTGGACCACTTCCTCGCCGATCGCGCCGAGCTCGCCCGGCGCGGGCTCATGGACGTGGACGACCGGATCGCAGGTCTGGGGCTCGCCCAGGGCGACACCCACGAGGAGGGGCGGTCCGTGACGGTCGTGCGGCTCGCCTCGGGGGCGTCCCTCGTGCACAAGCCCCGCTCACTGGCGCTCGACGAGCATCTGCCGCGCCTCTGGGGTGTGCTGGACGCCGACCTGCGCCACTCGCTGACGGGCTGCGTGCCGGCCTCGGCTTCCTTCGGCGACCACGGCTGGCAGGAGTTCGTCGCTCGAGAAGCAGATCTCAGCGAAGCTCAGTGCGAGCGCTTCTACTACCGCTTCGGCGCGCTCACCGCGGTCGCCGCACTGTGGGGCTCCACCGACCTGCACCACGAGAACGTCCTCGTGCGCGGCGAGCGTCCGGTCATCATCGACGCCGAGACCGTCCTGCAGCCGGACGTCGGCGCACCCGACGCCCTCGATCCGGCGACCGCCGAGATGCTGTCGGCCACACCCCTGGGCACCTTGCTGCTTCCCGTGCGGGACACAGCCAGTGTCATGGATGTGCTGCTGTCGGGCCTCGGCGTGCCGTGGGCGCAGACGTCGGAGCAGACCGTCTTCCAGATCGCCGACGAGAACAGCGACGCGTTCAGCGTCCGACGGCAGCACTGGTCGGTGGCGCAGGAGGCGAACGTGCCGTTCATCGGGGCGATGCCGCAAAACCCGCTGGTCTGGTACAGCGCACTCAAGGCCGGCTACCTGGACGCCCTGACGGCCGTCCGCCGAAACGAGGATGCTCTCGCGGAAGCCCTGCGCTCCCTGCCGAACGAGGCGACCGTTCGGTTCGTCTTCCGGGCCACCGAGGTGTACGGACGCTACCTCGATGCGCTGACCCACCCGGCCCCGCTGGCCAACGCCGATGCCGAGGAGGAGGTGCTCGACCTGCTGAGGGCCCCCGGGGACGCGGGCGCCGATCCCGAGTGGCTCGTCTCCTCGGAGCGACGGCAGCTGCGCCGAGGCGACGTGCCGCTCTTCACCGTCGGGGTGCTCGACACCCACGCCAACGGTGCGGGACGCTCCCCGGCCCCGGTATTCCGCAGCAGCGCGGTGGACGCCGCCATCGCCCGCACGCGGATCGGACTCGGGCTGTCAGAGGAACTGCATCTGCTGATCCTGGAGACCTGCTGCTCCGAGCTGGGGCGGGGCCCCGAGCCCCGCACGGTCGACGACGCGCTGTTCCGACCGCTGCTCGCCGGCCCCGGCGTGGACCGCTGGCACGATGCGCTCGGCGCACTCGCCCTGCGCACCTCGAACGACGAGGGTCACGACGACTGGGGCTGGTGCGGCGGGACCGGTATCGGTGGCAACACGTTCGACTCGGGCGCCAGCATTAGCCTGCATGATCTGGGCGGACCGCCGGCGTTCCTGCGCCGCTACGCCCGGGCCACCGGACGCCGCGCCGCGGAGGCCAGCGCCGCCATGGCGGGCTGGCGACGCCGGGTTGGCATCGTGGGTCCGATCCTGGCCGAGATGCCGTGGTCGGTGCTCGGCGGTGCGGCGTCCGCCCCTCTCGTGCTGGGCGAGGAAGGGCTGGAGTTGCTCCTGGCTTCGGCCGACGCCCGGGATGTCACCCCGGCGGCCCGTGCGCTCGACGTCGCCCACGGAAGCGCCGGGCTGGTCGCCCTGCTCGCGGGCGTGCCCCGCGGGCCGGCGGCCGAGGCCGTCCTCCGCGACCACGCGGAGCGGGTGGCACAGCAGCTCGCCGACCCCGAGGTCGCCGTGGACCACGACCTTCTGCACGGCCGGCTCGGCCTGTGGTGGGCGCTGCTCAGGGCCGGGCGGTCGCTGGGGCGTCCGGACTGGGTCGGCCGAGCGACGGTGGCGCTGGACGCCGCCGCCGGCAGCCTGCCCGATGGTGCGCTGCGGGGCTGGTGCAACGGCGCCGCCGGGGTCGCCCTCGCGGCGGCCGACGCCGGGCTGCCCGAGGCGTCCGTCGAAGAACTGCTAGCCCGCGCGCTCACGCTCGATGCGGCGAGCGCGGTCGACGTCAGCGTCTGCCATGGTGAAGCGGGCATCGCCCAAGTGCTCGCCTGGATCGACGCTCGGCGCGGCAGCGGCCCGGGCCGAGCCCGCGATCACCTGTCCCGGGCGTTCGCCCAAGCGCGACAGCACGGCTTCCACACCGGCATGCACGGCCACACCGCGCTACTGGGCTACGCGCTCGGCTGGAGCGGCGTCGCGGACACGGTCCTGCTGCTCGACGAACCGGACGCCCAGCTGGGCTTCCCCGTGGCGCTGGAGGTCGATCCCTCACCTGTCGATTCCGCGCCCCAGCCCCCCAACGAAAGTTGGCCGCTCGCACGCCCTTCGGCCGTACCGCCGACCGTCGCGTCATCCGTAGCGTGACATCACACCCACACCGAGGAGCAGACCATGATCACCATCAACGGACTCACCAAGCACTACGGCCCCCTGGTGGCCGTCAACAACGCCACCTTCAGCGTGTCACCCGGCACGATCACCGGCTTCCTGGGGCCCAACGGCGCCGGCAAGTCCACCACCCTGCGTCTGCTCCTCGGTTTGGAGAACCCCACCGGGGGCGACGCGCTGATCGACGGCCAGCCCTACCGGAGCCTCGCCCGGCCGATGACCGTGGTCGGTGCCCTGCTGGACGCCGGCTGGGTCCATCCCCGCCGGTCCGGCCGCAACCACCTGCGCTGGATGGCGGCCACCAACGGCATCAGCGCCGCCCGCGTCGACGAGTGCCTCGACATCGTCGGGCTCACCGACGCCGCCGGACGCCGCGCCGGCGAGTACTCCCTCGGGATGCGCCAGCGCCTGGGACTGGCCGGTGCGCTGCTCGGCGACCCGTTGTACCTCGTGTTCGACGAGCCGCTCAACGGACTTGACCCCGAGGGCATCCGCTGGATGCGCTCGCTGATGCGCCGCTTCGCGGACGAGGGCCGCGGCGTCCTCGTGTCCAGCCACATGCTGAGCGAGGTCGCCCAGACCGTCGACGACATTGTCATCATCGCGCGCGGCCGCGCCCGCGGTAACGCGCCGATCAGCGATTACGTCCAGAGCGGCACCAGCCTGGAGGACGCGTTCTTCGCCGAGATCGCCGGGGAGGATGAGTACCGTGGTCGCGTCTGACGGCATTCTCGCCGCCGAATGGATCAAGGGCCGGACGATTCCCGAGAGCTGGGCCTTCTCGGCGGGCGCCCTCGTGCTCGGCGTCGGCTGGGCCACCGCCCCCGCGCTCCTCAACCGCACCCGGTTCGCCGAGCAGATCGCCGCGGCCGGAGCGGACGCCGACCTGGGTCCCCTGTTCTGGCTGGGGGTCACCCGGCTCACCATCGTCGTCGCCCTCGTGCTGGGGGCGGTGCTGTTGACAGGCGAACGGGAGAGCGGCACCGCGGTCGTCACCCGGACCGTGGCCCCCCACCCGGTGGGCGTCTACGCCGCAAAGGTCGCCGTGGCCACCGCCTGGGGCTTCGCGATCGGGCTCGTCAGCGGGCTCGGCGTCCCGCTCGGAGTCCGGCTGGCCCTCGGCCCTGTCGCCGCGCCGATCACCACCGCCCCGGCCGTGTTCGCCGGCTACGGACTGCGCGTCGCGGTGATCACCGCCCTGTGCGCGGCCCTCGGGGTGGCGATCGCCGCGCTGACCCGCAGCCTGCTGGTGAGCGCCGTCATCGGCTTCGTCTGGGTGTGGTTCGAGAACCAGATCGCGAGCCTCTTCGGCGAGTTCGCCAACCTCGGCGTGCTGACCCCCTGGCGCAACCTCAGCTACTTCATCGACACCACCGGCTACGACCTCCCCTACCTGTGGAGTTACCACTGGGGCTTTGCGCCCCTGGCCGTCCTCACCGTCGTCCTGCTCGTCGCCGGCGCCTGGCGCCACCGCGACGACACCAACACCATCAAGGAGTGACCATGACCACCACCCTCACGTCCAGCCCCGGTTCGACCTTCACCCGTGCCCTACGAGGCGAGGCCATCAAGGCCACCTCCACCCACACCCTGGCCATCTCGCTGATCGCCACCGCGATCGTGGCCCTGCTCACCGTCGCCGCCATGAGCAGCATGGCGCTGGCCTTCGCCAGCGCCGATGAGGCTCCGCTGGCGGACGCCTGGGGCGCGTACGGTCTGGTGCTCACCGCCATCCCCATCCTGCTGGTGTGGGCCGCCCACGTGTTCTTCGGTGAGGTCACCAACGGCGTCCTGCGGGCCACGTTCCTCGCGGTGCCGCAACGCGGCACGGTGTTCCTCGCCAAGGGCGTCCTCGCCGCCGCGGTCGGCGTGGCCGCGGTCGTCCTCCTCGTCCCAGCCTGCCACGCGGTGTACGCCGTCATCATCGGCCAGCCGAGCGCCCTGGGCTACGTGATCACTCCCGCGGGGCTGTGGGCCGGCGCCCGGCTGGCTTTCGTGGTGGCCTGCTGGTCCTTCATCGCGGTGAGCATCGCCGCCCTGACGCGCAATCTGGCGCTGTCGGTCGGCATCATCCTGGTGGTCTACCTCTTTCTGGAGGCGTATCTCGTCGACATCCCCGGCGCGCCGTGGCTGGCCTACGTGCTGCCCTTCGCGTCCGGCAAGGCCGTCGTACCGGAGCTGTCGGACGTATCCCTGCCGGGCGCCGGCTGGGCTGCGCTCGGGCAACTCACCACGACGGCAGCGCTCGTTGCGGCGGCCTGGTGGGCGACCGTGCGCCGCGACGTGAAGTAGGCGCCCGACCTCGGGGTTCCTCAGGCGTCCAGCAGTCCGTGGGAGACCAGGATCTCCCGGACGCCGGCGGCGCCGTTGCGGCGGTCGTGGAACTCGGCCACGAGCCCGACCGAGCGCGCCGCGTCCACGTTGGCCTGCAGGTCGTCGATGAACAGTGTCGTCGACGGGTCCAGGTCGAGCTCCTCGACGATGTGGGTGAAGAACCGCGGATCCGGCTTCGCCAGCCCGATCTGCCAGCTGTGGAACTGCCGGATGACGTCGGGGTAGAGCTCCAGGTGGTCCACCATGTAGCGGCCGCGCACCGGCTGCTGGTTGGTACCCATGTAGACCGGCGTCCCCTGGGCGCTGATCTTCGCGATCATGTCCAGGATCTCGGGATCGGGATTGATGTCGTTCCAGATGGCGTACATGTCCTCGACGTCGGCGTCGATGCCGCGCTCGGCGACGAAGGCCCGCAGGTCGGCGTCGAAGTCGCGCTCGCCGGTGAGGTTGGGTGCCTCCACCTCCGAGATCTCCTCGAGCGTGGCCCTGCCGTCCAACAGTCCGCTCATCTTCTCCATGAAGGTCCAGCTGTACTGGGTGACTCCGTCGGCGTCCAACAACAGCGTCTTGATCGTCGTCATGTGTCCCACGCTAGCGAGCCGGGCCACCGCGCGGGGAGTTCGCGGCAACCTCTGCCCTACGTTTGCACACCGCTCCGTCACACCGCTTCGTCACACCGCCCGGCGGGCGGCGATCCGGGACAAGGGTCCTCCCGCCGCTCCCTCGACGGTCAACGCCGCGACGCCGGTGGTGAGCGGCACGCTGAGCACCAGGCCGATGCCGCTGCCCAGCGTGCGGATGATCTCCTCGGCGAACTGCTCGGTCGACAACAACAGGTGCAGCGGCTGGTCGTACAGGCTCAGCACGAGCAGCAGCGACAGGGCGGCGCCTGCGTAGGCGAACACGATCGTGTAGATGGTCGAGGCGATGTGGTCGCGTCCGATGCGCATGCCGGACGCGAACAGCTCGCGCCGGGTGAGGTGTGGTCCGGCCGCCCGGAGCTCCCACACGGCGGACGCCTGCGTGATCGTCACGTCGTTGAGGACGCCGAGGCCGGCGATCACGAGCGAGCAGGTGAGGATGTCGGGAAAGTCGAGCTCGCCGAGCAGGTTGGCCAGCATGAGCGTCTCGTCGGTCGAAATGCCCGACAGCCGCGCCGCCCAGACGCCCACGGCGCCCAGAGCCGTGGTGGCGATGAGGCTCAACAGGGTGCCGACGAAGGCCGAGGACGTCCGCATCGAGACGCCGTGGGCCACGTACAGCACCACGAACATGATCGCGGTCGATCCGACGAGCGCCACGGGCACCGCCGCCTCCCCCGCGGCCAACGCCGGAATGATGAACGCGAACAGCAGCCATCCCGAGATCACCAGGCCGAGCAGGCCACGCAGCCCCTTCCAGCCGGCGACGGCCAACACGACCGCCACGAACAGCGCCCCGAAGACGAAGATCACCGGCATCCGGTCGACGGTGACCAACGAGTAGACGACCGCGCCCTCGCCGCCCGGAATCGCGGCCACCTGCAACCGGTCCCCCGTCGCGATGCCGCTGCGCGCGGACACCCCGACCAGCTCGACCGGAACGGTCGCGCCGGCGTCCGGCCCCTCGCTGAGCTCGACGTCCGCCATCGCGCACGCGTGCTGGACGCCGGCGTCCGGGTCGACGCCCTCGCAGGCCTCGAGGGCCACCACGCGGCCGGCGACCACGTCGATGCCCTCCGCGGTCAGCGTGGAGCCCTCGGGCAAGCTGGCGCGCTCGGTCGGCCAGAGCCACACCAGCCCCGCGAGCGTGACGACGGCGACGACGGCCAGCGCGATCGAGGTGATCGTGCGGGCCATCCGCGAGACGCCGACGTCGGCGTCGAGCGCGCTGTGGTCATGGCTGTGTCCGGCTCCCATGGCTCCCAAGGGTGCCAGAGGCCCCCGGGCGGCTTCGATGTGAGCAAGGTCAAGACGGCGCGCATCATCGCCATCGTGTCCCTGATCCTGTGGGCGCTGGGCGCCATCTTCGGGTGGTCGACCGGTGGCATGGCGGGAATCCTCGGCGGGCAGTGACCCCTCGCACCGGCCGTTGGACGCGCCTCCGGACGCCCCTGGTGGCGGCCGGCGGCGTGGCTGCGCTGTGCGTGGCGACGGCGCTGCACGACCCGAACAACCCGGGAAGCTGGCTGGTGTGCCCCTACCTGTTCACCACCGGCTTCTACTGCCCCGGCTGCGGCACACTGCGGGCACTGCACGCGCTCACCCACGGCGATGTGGCATCCGCGTGGGCGTTCAACCCGCTGCTGATCGCGTCCCTGCCGATCTTCGCGTTCGTGTGGGTCGCCACCATCCGGCGCGCGTGGCTCGACGTCGGTCGCCGCTGGACGCCGGGGCCGCGGCTGCTCGCCGTCCTACCCGTGGTGATCGCCGCCTACTGGATACTGCGCAACCTCCCCGGGTTCGAGTTCCTCGGGCCGCCCCGCTGACGCCGTTCTGCGCCGCGGCTCAGTTGAACCACTGCGTGGGCGGACCGGCGGCCAGCAGCACGCTGAAGGCCACGCCGACGCCCACCAACGCCATCGCCCCCGCCAGCACGGGACGCCGCAGCGCCGCCGCCACCGCGGTTTCGTGCGGGCCACGCGGCTGGTGACCCCGCAGCCGCCAGCGATCGGAGAGCAGGCCGCGCCGGTCCGCCGAGCGCTCGAAGGGCACCGTGGCGTACGGCACGATGGCGGACGCCAGCCCGAGCAGTAGATCCCGCGCGCGCCACCGCTGGTCGACCGCGACGAGCACGGTGACCAGGCAGTAGGCGAGGAACACGAAGCCGTGGATGCTGCCGCCGATCCTCACAGCGAGGTCGCCGGCCTCGCCGAGGCGCAGCAGATACTTGCCAGCCATGCCGGTGAGCAGGAGCGTCCAGGTGATCATTTCCCCCAACGCGAGCAGCCCATAGAGGCGGCGCGGAGTGCGGAAGACGGAGGTCATGGCGCCTTTCGGTCGTCGTGGCCTGCCCATTCTTCCATCCCGTCGTCGCTTCCTCCCAGTCCGGTTTCCGCCGGTGGTCCGATCAGTCCCGCGCGCAGTTCCCCGATGGTGTCGGCCTCCCGGGCCGACTTGTCGGACCGATAGCCCTTGACCCGCGCGAACCGCAGCGCCACGCCGCCCGGGTAGCGCGAGGAGCGCTGGACGCCGTCGAACGCGATCTCCACGACCACCTCGGGGCGCACATGGACCGTCCAGGCGTCACGGCGGGTCTCGATCTGCCCGAACCGCTCGGTCTGCCATGCCAGCAGCGCGTCGGTGAGCCCCTTGAACGTCTTGCCGACCATGACGAAGCCGCCCGGTGCGCCGAATTGCCCGTCGGGGTCGCGCGCCCCGAGGTGCAGGTTCGACAGCGTGCCGCGCCGGCGTCCGGATCCCCACTCGCAGGCGAGCACCACGAGGTCGACCGTGCGCACCGGCTTGACCTTCACCCACGCCTTGCCGCGGCGGCCGGCGGCGTAGGTGGACGCGATCCCCTTGACCAGGACGCCCTCGTGGCCGGCGGCGAGTGCCTCGGCGGCGAAGGCCGCTGCGGCATCCGGATCGGCTGTGACGAGACCCGGGATCATCCGCTCCCCCACCACCTCGCGCAGCACCCGGCGGCGCTCGGCCAGCGGCTCGTCGATGAGGTCGCGGCCGTCGGCGTGCAGCACGTCGAAGAACCAGGGCCGCAGGACGGCGTCTCCCCCGCGGGCGCCGAAGCGCGCCATCGTGTCCTGGAACGGACGCGGGGCGCCGTCCTCGCCGAGCAGCAGCGTCTCGCCGTCGAGGATCACGCGCTCGACGGGCAGGGCGCGGACGGCGGCGACCACCTCGGGCAGCCGGTCCGTCACGTCGGCGAGGCTGCGCGTGACCACGAGAACCTCCTCCCCGTCGCGGTGGACCTGGATGCGCGCGCCGTCGAGCTTGTACTCCACGGAGGCCTCGCCCGTGATGGCCAGCGCATCCGCGACGGACGCAGCGGTGGACGCGAGCATCGGCAGCACCGGGACGCCCACGCTGAGGCTCACGTCGGCGAGCGTGGCGGGCTCGGTCAGGGCGCGCCGCGCCGTCCCGCCGAGGTCACCCGACAGCATGGCGGCCCGCCGAACCACCGCCACCGGCTGCCCGGACGCCCGCGCCACGGCGTCCACGAGCAGACCGTCCAGGGCGCCGGTGCGCAGTTCGCCGACCAGCACGCGGCCGAGGAAGTCCCGCTCGGACGCCGACGCCCGGGCCAGCAGGCGATCGAGGATGCGCGTCCGGGCCGTCGACGACCCCGTTCCCGCGGGGACGCCCGCCAGCGCGGTGAACGCGGCGTCCACGTCGGCGACGGTGAGCCGATTGTCTTCTGTCCCGGTGGTTGACGGGGCGTCCGCCACCTCGGCGAGGGCAGCCAGCCGCGCGGACACCGTCCGCCAGCCGACGCCGAGTCGTCCCTGCCGGGGTTGCGCACGCACGACGCCCACGAGGGCGGGCAGGTCGTCCGGGGCGGACGCGGCGAGCAGCCCGGCCAGCGCGACAGCCTTGCCCGTGCGGGAGGCGGTGGCGCTCACTGTGTCGAGGGCGGCCACCACCCGGGCCAGCGGCAGGGATTCCATGACGCCAACCTACGGGGCGTCTCCTCGCCTGCGCGCACACACTTGCACGATTCACGGCTACGCTGGCGCCATGCTCGAAGCCACCACACCCGTCACGGTGGCGGTCATCAATGATTACGAGATCGTCGTGAAGGGCGTTGCCAGCATGCTGTCCGGCGTGGACTCCCTGCGCGTCATCGAACTGGACGCCCACGTCGCCACTGTGTGCCCGGTCGACATTGCCCTCTACGACACCTTCTCGGCGACGCAGGCGGGGGCGTCCGACATTGACGACGTGCTCGCGAACCCGAACGTCAGCAAGGTCGTCATCTACAGCTGGAACCTGCAGGACGAGCTCGTCGCCAAGGCGCGAAGCCAGGGAGCCCACGGCTACCTGTCGAAGGGGTCCGCGCGCACGGAACTCGTCGACTCGCTCCTGCGGGTTGCGCAAGGGGAGCGCGTGTTCCCCGAAGAGCCGGAGGAGTGCGAAGAGTCGACGACGCCCTACCCCGGCCAGGAGGCCGGTCTGACCACCCGCGAGGCCGAGGTGATCGCCCTGATCAGCCAGGGGCTGTCGAACGCCGAGATCGCCGAGCGGGCGTTCCTGAGCATCAACTCGGTGAAGTCATACATCCGCTCCGCCTACCGAAAGATGGGTGTCCAGCGGCGCTCGCAGGCGGTCATCTGGGCGATGGGCCACGGCTTCGGGGCGCGGCCAGAGCGATGGGTGCTCAACTCGTGAGCGATCGCGCCCCGCTCAGGGGATGTGGGTCATCGGGTCGACCGGCTTGCCGTTGAGGTAAACCTGCAGATGAAGGTGACATCCGGTCGAGAGGCCGGTCGTCCCGACATAGCCGATGAGCTGACCCATCTCGACCCGCTGGCCAGCGCTCACCACCATGGACGACTGGTGAGCGTATCCGGTCATGAGCGAGCGTCCCTGGATGAGGCCGTGGTCGATGACCGTGTAGTTGCCAAAGCCGCCCTGCACGCGCGCCTGCACGACGGTGCCCGACTGTGCGGCGTGGAGCGGCGTCCCACAGGGCGCGCCGAAATCGGTGCCGTTGTGCATGCGCCAGTACTTCAGGATCGGGTGGAACCGCTGGCCGAACGCCGAGCCCGGCCGCGCCTTCACCGGCCGGATGAAGCCCTGCGGGCTGAGGATCATCTGCGCCCCCTCGTTCACGAGGGGGTAGGAGGCCGGATCGGTCGAGATGACGCCCATCGCCACGAGCTTCGCAATGTCCTCGCGCGGGGCGCCGTGGGCGAGTTGGTCGGCCACCCGGGCAGCGATCTGCCCCTCGACGGCCGACTCCTCGGCCTGCAGGGCGGTGTAGTTGGCGTTGTCGGCCTCGAGCAGCGTCGACGCGTCAGCGGCGTACCGCTCGTTGGCCGCGACCAGGGTTTCCACGTCCGCCGTCTGCTGGGCGGCGGACGCCTCCAGAGCGGCGATGGTGGCGACATGGTCGGAGGACTCCTTCTTGGCGGCCGCCACCTCGGCCTCGATGCGGGCCTGCTCGGCCTCGGCGTCCACGAGCCGCTGTTCGAGGTTCTCCAACTCGGCGAGCCGGGACGACGTGGAGTCGAAGATGGTGGTGTTCCACTGGACGCGCTGCTGCAGGTCGGAGTACGACGCGGAACCCAGGACCACCGGCACGCCGGCGAGGTTGCTGCGGTTCTGGAACGCCTCCCGGGCGGCCTTCGCGATGAGGGCCTGCTGCGCCTCGACGTCGGCCCGCGCCTTCGCGGTGGCCCGCGTGGCCTCGCGCAGCAATTCCTGCTCGCGGGCGAGTTGACTGGCCAGTTCGGCCTCGCGCCCCCGGGCCTGCTCGAGCTCGGCGCGGGTGCGGTCCAACGCGGCCCGGGCCTCGGTGAGCTGCACCCGGGACGCCTCGAGCGCAGCCTGCGCGGTGGCGAGGCCGGCGGAGTGGGCGTCCACCTGCTCGCGGGCCGCCTCGATGCGGGACTGGAGCTCGGCGTGGCGGGCCATGAGGTCGTCCTGCGCGGCGGCGAGCCCGGGGGCGCCGACCGCGAGAGCGAGGCTGACGGCGGTGACGATGAGTGCTCGGCGAGCGCGTCGGAACCAGCTGTTTCCCGCGGCGGTGGAGCAGGTGGAGGAAGGCACCTGTCGCACGATATCGGTCCCCTTGTCGGATCGGGTGGCGTCGGATCGGGTGACGTGCGGTCGAGCCTACGGGCGCGCGTCGGGCCGGACGCCTCCCGGCGCGCCGGGGAACAGAGAAATTCACCCGGCCCGCGCTGCCGACCCCTCGCCGGGTGTGCTCAGACGCGTTCGGCCAACAGCAGATCCCCCACCGCACGCACCCGGACGCGGACGGCGTCGCCGGGCAGATAGGCGATGGGGAGCTCCTCCATCTCCACCACACGCACGGTGGCGGGGTCGGCGCCGGCGGCCACCGCCCCCGCGATCGCCTCGTCGCGGGCGGCGTCGAGGGAGGTGCGACGCCGGGCCTCCGCGCCGACGTAGAGCCGGTCCACCTCGCCACTCACCTGGGTGAGCGACGCCCCCACCGCGTTGGCCACCTCGAAGTGCTCGGGGCGCACCACCTCGGCGAAGCCGGGCACGGCGTCCGGCAGGAGGATCGCGCCCCCGCCCACGAGGACCATCGGCAGGGGCGTCCGCGCCGTCTGCAGGGACGCCGCCAGCTCCGCCACCCGACCCACGATGAGCTCGCGCACCGCCCGGGCCAGGTCTCGAGGAAGACCCCGCGCGAGCGAGCGGTCCCCGAGCTCGGCCTGCCCCAGCGCCACGGCGACGTCGGTGGCCGTGAGCGTCGATCCGCCGAACACCAGGGCCCGCCGCGTCAGATCCCGCCCGACGGACGCCGGCCCCACGGCCAGCGGATCGGGCGTGATGACCGATCCGCCCCCGAGGGGCACGCTGACCACGTCGGGCATCCGCAGGTTGGTGCGGATGCCGGCGACCACGACGTCGGCCGCGGCGGGCCTCGGGTGGCCGTCGACGAGGACGCCGAGGTCGGTGCTCGTACCGCCGATGTCCACGACCACGCAGTCGTCGAGCCCGCTCAGCAACCCCGCGCCCCGCAGGGAGTTCGTGGGCCCGACGCCCAGGGCGGTCACCGGATGGCGGCGCACCTCCTCGGGGTCGGCGAGCGTGCCGTCATGGCGACACAGGTGAAGGGGGGCGGTCACCCCCGATGCTGTGAGCGCCCCTTCGCACGCGGCAGTGAAGCGTTCGGCGACGGGGAACAGCGCGGCGTCCAGGATCGCCGCGTTCTCGCGCTCGAGCAGGCCGATGCGTCCCAGCTCGTGGCTGAGCGAGACGCGCAGGTGCGGCAGCTCGGCCCGCAGCACGTCGGCCGCAGCCAACTCGACGTCGGCCGTCAGCGGCGAGAAGATCGACGTGATCGCCACCGAGCCGATGTCGTGCCGTGCCAGGTCGTCGGCCACGCGCCGCAGTTCATCGGGGTCGAGCGGTGAGATGACGCGGCCGTCCAGCTCGTGGCCGCCGTGGCACAGGTAGGCG
>JAKDIK010000316.1 GCA_030450535.1 Propionibacteriaceae bacterium | reverse complement strand
GGGGCGACCCGCGACGAAAAGGCTGCAGTGAGCACGCGCTCACTCACGCGCTGAGCGCAATCCGCTGGCCGGGACGAAACTGAGTGCAGCCTAATCGTCGGTGAGCCGATCGACCGTCCGCCGGAGCCTTTCGAGCATCGCGGCAGACGGCATGACCCGACCAGAGCGATACGTGGAGAGACGAGTGCGTGACGTACCGATGCGCTGGGCCAACTCGCCCAGCGTCAGCCCGGACCTATCGACGAGACTGGCCACCTCGCCGGCCACGGCGGCCCGCTCGGCCGTTTCGGCCGCGCGCCGCGAGCGCGCGATGGCGCGGCTGAGCAGCGGTCCGACGCCATAGGGGCTCTCCTGGGCGAGGTGCTCCTCCACCTGCCGCGCCACCGGCCCCCACGGGTCGTCGTCGATCGCGCGCGTGAGGACGAGCCAGTCACCGAGCGTGCCCCGCTCGATCACGGTGACGATCGCTTCGTACGGCCACGTGTCCACCGGCGATCCCGGGTCCACGTCGACGTTGCGGAAGACGACGCTCATGCTTCACCGCCCAGGCGCAGCACGCCGGCGTCCGCCAGTTGTTCGCACGCGGTCACCACGTCCGGCCACCGGCCCCACCGCTCCACCAAGCCCTGCTCGCCCGGACACTGGTCACCCAGCCCTCGGATGCCTCCACCGCCTCGACGACCTCGGCATAGCGGGCAGCCAGATCGCGCAGTACGTGATCGTGATCAAAGGGCACCGGATGCCCCGCATGCGAGGCCGACGCCGTCCCCCCGACCAGCACGGCGTCGGGTACCAACTGCTGCAGGCGCGCCGCGGAAGCCAATACCTCGCTGAAGCCGACTCCCGTTGCCACCGGGAGTGTGTACCAGAACTGATACGTGGTTCCCGGCCTGCGCGACTATCGTGAGCCGGTGCACATCTTCGTGGTGTCGATGACCCTCCGCAACGACGCCGGCGACCTGCTGATCGTCCGCAAGCGCGGCACGTCGGTGTTCATGCTGCCCGGCGGCAAAGTCGAGCCGGGTGAGACGCACGTCGACGCGATCGTCCGCGAGGTCGCCGAGGAGGTCGGTCTCACGCTCGACCCGGACGCCGTCACCCTCCTTGGCACCTGGACCGCGCCGGCCGCCAACGAGCCCGGCTGGACGATCACCTCCGACGTCTTCGCCTCGCCCTGGGCCGGCCGGCCCCGCGCCGCTGCCGAGATCGAGGAGGTTCGCTGGCTGGCGCCAGCCGCGACGGACGCCGGCGTCCCGGTGGCGCCCCTGCTCACCGAGCATGTGCTGCCAGCCCTGCGCCGGGCCGATGCCGCCCGGAGTCCTCGCCCCTGAGGGCTACTTCTTCGTCGTCCTTCGTCGCGTGGTCTTCTTGGGCGCCGGACCCTTGGCGCGCTTCTCGGCCAGCAGTTCGGCGGCCCGCTCCAGGGTGACGTCCTCGACCGAGTCGCCCTTGCGCAGCGTCGCGTTGAACTCACCGTCGGTCACGTACGGCCCGAAACGCCCGTCCTTGACCACCACCGGCTTGCCGGACGCCGGGTCAGCCCCCAGCTCCTTCAACGGGCCCGCCGCCGCGCGGCGTCCCCGCGTCTTGGGCTCGGCAAAGATGGCGGTCGCCTGCTCCAGCGTGACCGTGAACAGCTCCTCCTCCGAGCCGAGCGAGCGCGAATCGGTCCCCTTCTTCAGGTACGGCCCATAACGGCCGTTCTGGGCCGTGACGTCCTCGCCGTCGATCTGACCCACCACGCGCGGCAAACTCATCAGGCGCAGGGCGTCCTCGAGCGTCACACCGTCCAACGTCATGTCGGCGAACAGCGACGCCGTCCGCGGCTTCGCCGACTTCGGGGCGTCCTCGCCCAGCACCTCGGTCACGTAGGGGCCATAGCGGCCGTTCTTCGCGACGACCATCCGGCCCGTGTCCGGCTCGACGCCCAGCTCCCGCTCCATGCCCGCGGGGGTCGCCAGCAGTTCGCGTGCCCGCTCGACCGTCAGCTCGTCGGGCGCGAGATCGTCGTCCACATTCGCCCGGTTGCCGGAGCCGTCCTCGATGTAGGTGCCGTAGCGACCCACGCGCACCGCGATGCCGGAATCCTCCCCGGCCACCGGGTGGAACGTCGAGAGCACCCGCGCATCGATGTCACCCAGCTCACCGACGAGCTTCTCCAGCCCTTCATACCCCTCGGAGCCGTAGTAGAAGTCCTTGAGCACATCGAGCCGCGCGGCGTCGCCGGCCGCGACCTCGTCGAGGGTGTCCTCCATCTGCGCGGTGAACTGGTAATCCACCAGTCGGCCGAAGTGCTCCTCCAGCAGCCGCGTCACCGCGAACGCCAGCCAGGTCGGCACCAGGGCCGAGCCCTTCTTGTAGACGTAGTCGCGTGCCGTGATCGTCCGGATGATCGACGCGTACGTCGAGGGCCGCCCGATCTCCAGCTCCTCCAGCTTGGCCACCAGCGAGGGCTCGGTGTAGCGCGCGGGCGGACGCGTGTCGTGCGCCTCGGCGGTCACCTCGTCCACCCCCAGTTCGGCACCGGACGCAAGCTGCGGCAGCCGCGCGGTCGCGTCGTCGCCCTCGTCGCCCTCCTCGGTGCCCGCCACGTAGGCCCTCAGGAAGCCCGGGAACGTGATCGTCCGGCCGGACGCCGTGAGCCCGGCCTGGTCGACCCCCAGCAACTCGCCGGAGGTCACCTGCGTCACCTCCACCGGGCGCAGCAGCGTCGCGGTCATCGCGATGGTCACCGTCTGGCCCTCGGCGTCGCGCATCTGCGAGGCGATCGTCCGCTTCCAGATCAGGTCGTACAGCCGGAACGCGTCCCCGTGCAGACCGGTCGCGTCCGGCGTCCGGAAGTGGTCGCCCGCCGGCCGGATCGCCTCGTGCGCCTCCTGGGCGTTCTTGACCTTGGAGGTGTAGGTGCGCGGCCGCTCGGGCAGATAGTTGGCCCCATACAGTTCGGCGACCTGCGCCCGCGACGCCGCGATCGCGGTGCCCGACAGCGTCACCGAGTCGGTACGCATGTAGGTGATGAATCCGCCCTCGTAGAGCTCCTGGGCCACCGACATCGTCCGCTGCGCCGTGAAACCGAGTTTGCGGCCGGCGTCCTGCTGCAGCGTCGTCGTGCGGAACGGCGGGTACGGACGCCGCGTGTACGGCTTGGCCTC
>JAKDIK010000315.1 GCA_030450535.1 Propionibacteriaceae bacterium | reverse complement strand
CGTCCGATGGCAGGATCGAGAACGACCGCTGGACCTCGACGCTCCGCACCGTCGATTGCGATCAAGTCGTCCGGACATGGCGCCACCCGCCGTCGTCCCAGGCGATCCGCCAGGCGAAGCTTCGTCTCAAGCAGACGTATGCTTAAGCCCAGGGTCAGTCCCCTCGCCTGACGCCGGCGGCGCGGCCGGGATGGGCGGCGGCTCGTGCGGCACCTTGCGCGCGTTGGCGCGGGTCACCTCGGCACGCACCTCGTCCGGGTTGAGCCCCACCCAGCCCGCCAGCTCGCGGAGATACCCCGACACCAGCGCGGCGTCCCGAACGCTCGCCACCAGCGGCGCGGCCGCCCGGACGGCGGCGAGGCGTCCGTCGGCCCGATCGAGGTCGAAGCGCTCGATGGTGTTGCGCATCACGTAGCGGTACAGCGGGACGCGGCGAGCCACCAGCTCGCGCACGGCGCCGTCGCCGGACTGGATCCGCAGGTCGCAGGGGTCGAGGCCGGTGGGCTCCACCGCCACGTACGTCTGGGCCGTGAACGAGGCGTCCGAGCTGAACACCTTGAGCGCCGCCGCCTGACCCGCGGCGTCCCCGTCGAAGGTGAAGACGACCTCGCCCGAGTGCGCGTCGGCCGTCATGAGCCGGTCGAGCATCCGCGAGTGATCGGCGCCGAACGCCGTCCCGCACGAGGCGACCGCGGTGTCGACGCCGGCGACGTGGCAGGCCATGACGTCGGTGTAGCCCTCGACGACGACGGCCTGGTTCTTCTTGCCGATGTGGGTGCGGGCGAGGTCGAGCCCGTAGAGCACGTGCGACTTCTTGTAGACGATCGTCTCGGGGGTGTTGAGGTACTTGGCGGGCATGCGATCGTCGTCGAAGAGCCGCCGGGCGCCGAAGCCGAGCGTCGAGCGCCCGGCGTCCCGGATAGGCCACACCAGCCGGCCCTGGAAGAAGTCCCAGCCGTTCTCGCGCACCAGGCCGGCCTTGACCAGGTCGTCACGGGAGAATTTCCTGCCCAGCAGATGCTCGCGCAGGCCCGTCCCCGAGCGGGGGGCGAAGCCGATGCCGAACAGCTCGGCATGCTCGCGCGTGAAACCGCGGCCATGCAGGAAGCGGCGCCCCTCGACCGCGTCCGGGCTCGTCAGCTGGCCCGCGAAGAACTCGGCCGCCGCCTGATTGGCCTCGAGAATGCGCATGCGGAGGCCGGGCTCGTGCCGCGGTCCGCCGTCGCCCTCGGTGTAACGCAACTGGACGCCGCACCGGTCGGCGAGGAATTCGACGGCCTCCGTGAAGCCCATGTTGTTGATCTTCTGGACGAAGCCGATGACGTCACCGCCCTCGCCGCAGCCGAAGCAGTAGTAGAAGCCCTTGGCGGGCGTGACCCGAAAACTCGGGGTCTTCTCGTCGTGGAACGGGCACAACCCCGTCAGCGATCCGCCGCCGGCCGGCCGCAACTGGACGAACGCAGCCACGACCTCGTCGATGCGGGATCGCTCCCGGACCGTCTCGAGGTCCTCGGGATGGATCCGCCCAGCCATGCGGGCAGTGTAGCGGTGGGCGATAACCTGCCCGTGTGACCGTCACTCTCGGGCCTGGGCTCGCCGTGGCCTTCGTCCTCCTGCTCGCCCTCGCCGTGGCCGCGTCCCTGGCCGGACGCCTCGGGATCGCCCGCGAACAGGTCATCGCGGCGCTGCGGGCCGCGGTCCAGCTGGGTGCCGTTTCCCTGATCATCGCCGCCGCCGTCCAGACGCTCTGGGGCGGTGCGGCGTTCGCGGCCTTCATGTTCGCCGTCGCCGTCTGGACGACGACCGGCCGCGTCGGCGTCCGCGGCTGTTGGGGCGCGACGTCGCTGGCGCTCGCCGCCGGCGTCCTGCCGGTGATGGGGCTGATCCTCGTCTCGGGGGCCACCCCGGTGAACGGCACCACCGTCGTCGCTCTCGGGGGCATCGTGATCGGCAACATGATGACCGCCCACACGCTCACCGGACGGCGCATCTTCGCCGAACTGCGCGACCAGCGCGGCAGCTACGAGGCGGGCCTGGCGCTGGGGCTGGAGCGGCCCAGCGCGATCGTCGAGGTGATCGATCCAGTGAAATCCGAGGGGCTCGTGCCCAACCTCGACCAGACCAGGACGGTCGGCCTCGTCACCCTCCCCGGTGCCTTCATCGGCGTGCTGCTCGGCGGCGGATCGCCGCTGCAGGCGGGGGCGGCCCAAGTGCTCGTGCTCGTCGCGATCATGGCCGGACAGGCGTGCACCGTGGCCGCCATGACGTGGCTCGTGGCCCGCGGCCGCATCGTCCCCGGCGACCTGCGGGCCTCGCTGCACCCCTGAGCCCCGGGCGTTAAGGTCGCATCATGGACGCCGGCCCGCACCCAACCCGGGGCGGCTTCCGCACCCGCGGCGGCTTCCGCACCCGCGGCGGCGTCCGCGGCAGCGGCGTCAGGACGGGCACCCGCGGCGGCGTCCGGATGACCACGGTCGGTCTGGTGCTCATGGCCGGTCTGGCGCTCAGCGGCTGCACGGTGACCGGCACCGTCACCTATCTCTCCGACCGGATCGACGTCGACGCGATGGTGACGACGCAGGCCGCATCGTGCCCGCAGATCGGCAGCCCATTCCGGGTCATCGAGATGGACCGGGCGACCGAGCGCGTCACCTGCCAGTACACCGGCTCGCTGGGCTACAACGACCACGACGGCGGCTCGTGGCAGTTCGGTCAGCGGTCGGGGGACGAGGTGGTGGTCATCCTCCCACCCTTCGCGAACGCGAGTTGGAACGGCGACGCGCTCACCGGCCTCGACCTGACCCTGCAGTTCCCGGGGCCGACGCGGGCCCTCACGGACACGCCGGTGGGCTGGGGCAGAAGCGTCCACCTGGATGAGACGACGCTGACCCGCGGCGTGGTGATGATCGGCAGCCTCACCCCCGCGCCGTCCCTGACCGAAATCCTCGCCGCCGCGGGTCTTGCCGTGGGCGCCACCGGGGGTGTCCTGCTCGGGCGCCGCGCTCGCGTCCCCGGCCATCCGCCACGGGCCGCGGACGCCGAGGCCGCGCGGGCGGTGCTGGACGCCACGCAGTGTCGCGAGCGGGCGGCGGAGGTCGGTGTGCTGGTGCAGCAGGAGCGTGGAGTCGAGGAGACGTGCGACCGGCTGCTGGACGGG
>JAKDIK010000314.1 GCA_030450535.1 Propionibacteriaceae bacterium | reverse complement strand
GGCGCGGGCTGTTGGGGGGGGGGGGGGGGGAGGCCGCGCGCGGGGAGGACGCCGGCGAGGTGGGTGGGCACGCCGAGGCGTGCGAACTCTGAAGTCATGGGTTGTTTCCTGATTCGTGGGCGTCTCGCCCGGCGCACCCGCCTTCGTCTGATCCGGTTGATCAGGGTGGCGCGACCAGCGACCCGTACGGGATCGCATCATCATGCGGCCCGAGGCAAGACTGGTGCGGACCGCTGCGCCCATACTAGTCCATCCGACAGAAATCAGTGCATCGCACGGCCGGCCATGGGTGCCCGGGCCATCCTGACGATTTGGCTTCACTCGATTCCGGCACGCTCCCGAGAACCCCAGTCGCACAGGTGAGTTGCGGATTCAATCCTCATCGAGTGCAGCCACATCGTCACGCACGCCCCGAGACGACCCCTTGCAGTGGGGGCCGCGCGGCCGCCGGCGGGCGTCCTGACGCCAACGCGACAGTCGATCCGCCGAAACAGGGGGGGTGGGTCCGTCGAGTGACCAATCTGCGTCGCGAGCCGGGCACCCGGCGGGATCAAGACCTCGGGCGGGATCAAGACCTCGTGCCGGTCACCAGAGCGTGGCGACCCCGGGCGCGTTGCGGAAGGCCCGGTCGTCGGTCACCAGGCGCGCCCCGAGAAGCACGGACTGAGCCGCCAGCATCCGATCGAAGGGGTCGCGATGATCCCAGTTGAGGCGCCCCGCGAGGATGGCATGCTCGGCCTCGATCGCCAGCGCCTCAGCGCCGAGGCGGCCAAGGATGGCTTCCCAGTTGCTCAAGGCGAGTTCGGCGTGGGGAAGGCGGCCGCGGGCGTGCTTGATCGACATCTCCCAGGGCGAGACGGCGGACACGACGAGGCGCGTCGTCGGATCCTCGATCGCCGCTTTGGCAGCGTTACCAAGGCGAGTGGGAGCCCCGATGGCCCACAACAGCGTGTGGGTGTCAAGCAGGAGCGTCACGCTCCCTCCCAGGCGTCGAGTTCCTCCGTGTCGAGCGGCGCGAAGAAGGAATCAGGAAGGTCGATGGGCAGAAAGCCCAACTCCCGGGAGCGCGCGCCCTGGACCACGGGCACTAGCCGGGCCACCGGACGGTCGCCCCGCGCGATCACAAACTCCTCCCCCTGCTCGACCGCATGGAGGAGCGCCGACAGGTGCGTCTTGGCGTGCTGGACCTTGACCGTTCCCATGGGATGAGTCTAGTTGACCAACCACCCTGGTCAATGACGTAGGGCGGACGCCACATCCGTGTGGGCGAAGTCGGCACCGACGAACAGGAGCGGCTCCCCGGAGGTCACCGACAGCGCGTAGCTGAAGCAGTCCCCGAAGTTGAGTCGCGCCGCCGAGCCCGAGCCACGCCCGAATCGGCGATAGGCGAGACGCGCCACCTCGGCCTGCCGAACCGACACCGGCACGATCTCGATCCGGAGTTGCTCGACGATGGCGTCGATGCGCTCCCCGTGCCGGGCCGAGCGCGCGTCGGCGACGATGCCCACCTCCACCCAGGTCGCGGCCGACATCCGGCACGGGCCGCTCACCGCGCAAGCCAGGACGCGCTCGGCGTCCCGTTCGTCGTTCACGATGGCCATGAGGGCGGAGGAATCAACGATCACGCAGGGAGCCCCTCATCGTCATAAAGGTCCTCCACCGTGCGGATCTCTGCGTTGGCCGCCCCGGCGTCGTCCCGGTAAGCCGCCGCGATCTCCCGGACGGCCGACATCCGCGCCTCGCGATCCTCGCCCTCGGGATCCACCTCATAGGCGCGCAGCAGCCGTTCGAGAGCCTCCTCCACCGCACCGGTCTGCGACTTCCCGGTCACCCGGGCGGCACGCTGCGCCAGCTCGTGCACCCGCGTGCTCTTGATGTTCAGTGCCATGGCACCATGGTATCCATCCTGATTACACCGTTACACCCTCCTGCGCATGGACCGGGCTCCCAGCTCACCCATCGCACCGATCGTCTCGGTTCCCGGCCGCAAACCCGTCGGGCCAGCCCCCGGACGCACTACCGTGAGGCGTCCACCCGCTCACACCACCTCGAGGCCCCCATGAAACATCGCCTTGGGCTGCTGCCCAGGATTCTCATCGCCATCGTGCTCGGCATCCTCTGCGGCCTGTTCTTTCCTGACTGGCTCGCCCGCGTGTTCGTCACCTTCAACGGTCTGTTCGGCAACTTCTTGTCGTTCGTGATCCCGCTCATCATCATCGCGCTGATCACGCCGGCGATCTCCGAGCTGGGCCGCGGCGCAGGCAAGTGGCTCGGCATCACCGCCGCCATCGCCTACGGCTCCACCATCTTCGCCGGATTCCTCGCGCTCCTCGTCGGGATGACCGTCTTCCCGCGGATGCTGACCCCCGGGACGGCGCCCACCTCGGTTGAGAATCCCGAGGACGCTCTCCTATCGGCCTTCTTCACCGTCGAGATGCCCCCGGTCGTCAGCGTCATGACGGCGCTGGTGCTCTCGTTCATCATCGGTGTCGGCCTGACGTTTGTCACCACCAGCGCCCTCCAGCGCGGCTTCGTGGAGCTGCGGCAGATCGTCGAGCTCGTCATCGCCAAGGTCCTCATCCCCCTGCTGCCGCTGTACATCTTCGGCATCTTCCTCAACATGACGGTCGCCGGACAGGTGTTCACCGTGATCATGACGTTCCTCGGCGTGATCCTGCTCGTGTTTGCGCTGACCGTCGTCCTGCTCCTCATCCAGTACGGCGTGGCCGGCCTCGTGACGCGACGGAATCCGCTCCGGGCCCTGGTCACCATGCTGCCCGCCTACGCCACCGCCCTGGGCACCTCGTCCTCGGCCGCCACCATCCCGGTCACCCTCCGCCAGGCCATCAAGGCCGGCGTCGCCGAGCCGGTCGCGGCCTTCACGGTCCCGCTCTGCGCGACGATCCACCTGGCCGGCTCGACGGTCAAGATCACCTCGTTCGCCCTCGCGATCATGGTGCTGTCCGGCAAACCCATCGACCTCGGCCTCATGATCGGCTTCGTCATGATGCTGGGCATCACCATGGTCGCGGCCCCCGGCGTCCCGGGCGGCGCCATCATGACCGCCGCCGGACTCCTGTCCTCCATGCTGGGCTTCACCGACCCCGAGGTCGGCCTCATGATCGCCACCTACATCGCCATCGACAGCTTCGGCACCGCCA
>JAKDIK010000081.1 GCA_030450535.1 Propionibacteriaceae bacterium | reverse complement strand
TCTACGCGTGTCTCATCCTGGCTGTTGCTCCTCGGGCGGCCGGGTGGAACCTCGCACGCGGAGCGCCGGCGCGATCACCTCGTGATGCGCCTCCGCCCGACCGGTTCGGATGCGGTCGAGCAGCAGGCGGGTGGCGATCGCCCCGGTCTCGTGGCCGCGCTGGTCCACGGTGGTGAGCGATATCAGGGGGTGCGACGCGAGGTCGATGTTGTCATAGCCCACGACCGAGAGCTCGTCGGCGTTCAGCCCCAGCTCGGCGCGCGCCCGCAGCGTCCCGATCGCGAGGGTGTCGTTCGCGGCGAACACCGCAGTCGGACGCCCCGGGCCCGACAACAGCTCCCAGGCCGCGTCGCGGGCCTGCAGCTCGAGGGGACCGCCGGACACGACGCACGCCTGTGCCCCGATCTGCCGCATCGCTTCGGTGTAGGCGTGCAGCCGACGGGTGTGGGGCAGGAGTTCCTCGGGCACCTGGGGGGAGGCGTCGACCGTCAGGTGGGCGATATCGCGGTGGCCGAGCTCGATGAGATGCGCCATGGCCAGCCGCGCGCCCGCGGCGTCATCGCTGGTGACCGTGTCGTAGGACCGTGACGGGTCGTGACGGCCCAGCAGCACCAGGGGCACCTCGACGCCGAGCTGCTCCAGCCACTCCGGCGCGGCGTCGGGCGAGATCGCCACGATGCCGTCCACCCGGCGATCCCTCAGCGCCTGCAGGACCGGCGCTCCCTGCACGTCCCCGACCGCAGGGGCCACGAACAGCTGATACCCAGAGCCGGCCAGCTCATCGGCGGCGCCCTGCATCACCTGGGTGAAGAAGTCGTTCGCCAGCTGGGGAATCTCGAATCCGAGGGTGAAGCTGGCGCCGCGCATCGAACGGGCGGCGATGCTCGGCCGGTAGCCCAGCTCCCGAATCGCTGCCTCCACCCGTTCGCGCATCGCCGGGCTCACGCCGTAGGCGTTGCGGATGACCTTCGACACGGCGGCCTTGGACACTCCCGCCGTCTCGGCCACATCCAGCATCGATGGCCGCCGCCGGGGCGACGCCTCCGTCTCCGTCACTGCAACTCCTCCTCGTCGTGCGCGGTTCACGCCGTCCGCCCGCGCTCATGCGGGGCCCGCCACGGTGGGGCACGGCCAGCATACGTCAACCGATCTACGTAGACCGGTTGACAAAGTGCGAACGCCGTCCTTACCCTTGAGAAGCGGGCGGAGATCACCGCTCGGCACGACGAAATCCAACGAAGAATTTCATGCGGAAGATCACCCCAGCAGTAGTCGCCACTGCGATGCTCACCGCCGTCGCGCTGACTCTCGCGGGCTGCACCGGCGGCGCCCGCCCGGGCCCCGACACGAACGCCAACACCCTGACCATCTCGGGGTGGAGCGGCGACGAGACCATGGCGGCGCTGATCGAACGCTTTGAGGAGAAGCACCCCGGCGTCGAGGTCTCGTTCACCGGCCTCCCCTGGCCCGGGATCCTCACCCAGATCAACACCGAACTCGTCTCCGGCACCGCGTCGGACTTCGTGGTGGTGTTCCCGGGCAACGGCAACCCGATCACCGTCCAGACCTTGGCACGCGGCAACTTTCTCGAGGACCTCAGTTCCCAGGACTGGGTGCCCCGTTTCAGCGAGGTCAACCGGACCGTCATGGGCACCGACGGCGTCGTGATGATGGGGGCGAACAACTTCACGATCATCCCCGCCATCTACAACAGCCAAGCCCTGGCCGAGGTGGGGGCGTCCGCGCCGACGACGTGGGGCGAGGTGCTCGAGCTCTGCTCCACCGCCCGCGACCACGGAAAGGTCGCCTACGCACTCGCAGGGCTGGCCGGCGGCACCTACAACTACCTGCCCTACGCGCTGACGGCCACCCTGGTCTACGGTCCCCACCCCGACTTCGGCGCCCAGCAGGCCGCCGGGGAGGCATCCTTCAGCGACTCGGAATGGTCCACGGCACTGGACAAGTACCTCGAGATGTCGGACGCCGGCTGCTTCACCGACGACGCCCTCGGCGTCAGCCTCGAGGTGGCCCAGGACCAGGTCGCCGACGGCGGAGCACTGGGCATCGTGACGGTCAGCAATCAGATCGGCGACATCCAACGCCGGGCACCTGAGGGGACGACCTTCGAGACCGCGGCGCTGCCCGCCACCGACAACCCCGCCGAGACCATCCTCCCCGTCGGGCTGGGTGCGGGCTACGGCGTCAACGCCCACGCCCGGAACAAGGAACTCGCCCTGCAGTTCATGGAGTTCTACCTCTCCGACGAAGGCATCAACGTGGCCCTGGAGGCCGGGTCGATTTACCCCACCATCGACGTCGAGGGCTTCGAACCGATCCCCACCCTGGCGGGCGTGGCCGACCAGGTGCGCAGCGATCGGACGGCCGTCTTCCCCGATCAGACCTGGCCGAGCTCGTATGTGGGCCGGGTCTACCAGGACGAAATCCAGAAGATCCTCGGCGGGCAGGCCACGGTCGAACAGTCCCTGGCCACGATGGACACCGCCTACCACGACTGAGCGCCCTCGCCGACGCGCTACCTCGCCCCCTTCTCACCAGCCTCCGAACAACCGGGAGTTCACCATGTCCTCATCAGCCATCGCGCCCGTCCCCGGCACCGGGGCCGTCGCCCCGCCCGCACCCCGCAGGCGACCACGCCGTCGCCATCGCGGATACGCCCAGACCGTCTGGTGGTTCGTCCTGCCCGCCGCGGCGCTGTACGCGTTCGCCGTCATCGTTCCCGCCGTGCAGGGCAGCCTCTTCGCCTTCACCGACTGGGACGGAGTCTCGGCCCAGGTGAACCCCGTCGGGCTGGACCAGTTCGTGGCCATCCTGACGGACCCGTACGGCCTCACCGCCGTCCGCAACACGCTCATCATCGCCGTCTGCGTCACCGTGTTCCAGAACCTCCTCGGGCTCCTGATCGCGCTGGGTGTCAACGCGAGAATCAAGTCCCGCAACATTCTGCGCACCGTGTTCTTCGCCCCGGTTGTGATCACCACCATCGCCATCGGTTTCCTGTGGCAGAACCTGCTGTCACCGAACGGCGCCATCAACCAGGCGCTCACGGGGGTCGGCCTCGGTGGTCTGCGGCAGAACTGGCTCGGCGAGCCGACCACCGCGCTGGCGTCCGTCATCTTCGTCGTCATCTGGCAGTTCGTTGGCTACTCGATGGTCATCTTTCTCGCGGGCCTCCAGGGCATCCCCGACGAGGTGCTCGAGGCGTCGGCCATCGACGGTGCCGGGCCGCTGCGCCGCTTCTGGTACGTGGTCCGCCCGATGCTGGCCCCGGCCATCACCATCAACGTCATGCTGTCGGTCATCGGAGGATTCAAGATCTTCGATCAGGTCTTCATCATGACCCAGGGTGGCCCCGGCGGCTCCACGAACACCATCTCGACCCTCATCTACACCAACGCGTTCCAACTGGGCCGCTTCGGCTACGGCGCCGCGCTCGCCATCGTGCTGACGATCTTCGTCGCCGCGGCATCGGCCGTCCAGTACCGACTCCTCTCGAAGCAGGAAGGCTGACATGAACCGCTACACCTGGCGCACCGGAATCCTCGAGGCCGGCATGATCGTGGCCGCCCTGATCTTCCTGCTGCCCGTCTACGTGTTGGTGACGCTGGCCTTCAAGGCTCCTGATGATCCCAGTTCCATCCTCGCCCTGCCGGCGAACCCAACCGTGTCGAACTTCGTCGAGGCCTGGCAGCAGGGGAACCTCGGCAACGCGCTGATCAACAGCACAATCGTCACCGTCGTCACGATCGGTCTCATCGTCGTCTGCGCGGCGGCGGCCGCCTATCCTCTCTCACGACTCGGGGCGCGGTGGTCCAAGGTGACCTACTTTGCGTTCCTCGCGGGCCTGCTGCTCCCGGTCCAGCTGGCGATGCTGCCGCTCTACCAGACGATCCGCGACCTGGGCCTGCTCGGCACCCTGGCCGGCATCATCCTGATCAACGTGGGCCAGGGCATGCCGTTCTCGATCTTCCTGTACGCCGGATTCATGCGGACGCTGCCCGCGGACTTCGAGGAGGCCGCCTCCCTCGACGGCGCCAACGCACTGCGCGCCTTCTGGTCGGTCGTCTTCCCGCTCATGCGCCCCATCACCGGGACCGTCGTCATCTTGAATGCCGTCTCCACCTGGAACGACTTCCTGCAGCCGCTGCTCTACCTGTCCGGCTCGAACAGCCAGACCATCACGGTGGCGATCTATGGATTCGTCGGCCAGTCCGGCGCCCAGTGGAATCTCATCTTCGCCGGCATCGTCATCAGCATCCTGCCGATCCTGACCGCCTACTTCTTCCTGCAGCGCTACATCGTCCAGGGATTCGCCGGCGGGCTCAAGGGCTGAGGGCGGCGGGGGCTGCGTCAGGGCCGCCGCAGCCCCGAGGGGCGCACGCTCACCACCTCGTGGGTGGCGTCCTCGGGCGCCTCGAGCGCGGCGACAACGGCTCGCGCGACCGCGTCGGGCGTGAGGTAGGACGCAGCGTCGTAGGTGCCGCCCTCGGCGGCGACCAGCTCGCGCTGCATGTCCGTGTCCACCCGCCCGGGGTGGACCGCCGACACCCGGACCCGACCCTGCTCCTCGGCGCGCAGGGCGTCGGTCCAGGCGCGCACGGCGAACTTGGACGCCGCGTAGACCCCGTTGGCGGCCCCGGCCGTGAACCCCGACCCTGAATTCAGCACGACCACCTGACCGCGCGCCTCCCGCAACTGCGGCAGCACCAACGCCGTCAGGTGCGACACCGCCACCACGTTCAACTCCAGCACCCGCCGCCACTCGGCCCGCGTCTGCTCCTGCGCCGTCCCGCGCGTCGCCACCCCGGCGCTGTGCACGATCGCGTCCAACCGGTCGATGCCGGACGCCGCCGCCGCGGTCGCCTCCTCATCGGCCAGATCGCAGACGAAACCCCCCGCGTCCGGGCACTCCGCCACGACCGCGGCGACGGTCTCGGCGTCCCGACCACCGACGAGCACCCGCCAGCCGGGCGCCAGCTGCCGGACGATCTCGCGTCCGATCCCCCGCGTGCCCCCCGTCACCAACACGGCGCGCGCCGAATTCCTCACACCGCTCACCGGCGCCGTCCCGTCCCGAAGATCGACCGGGTGATCTCGCGCGCCGCCGTTCGCGCCATCTGCCGGACCATCGTGTTCGACGTGATCTGCTCGAAGAACGACTTCTCCTTCCGCCGGGACGCCCGCGGCGCCTGCTCGCGCTCGGCCGCAGCGTCCGCCTTGGCCCTCGCGGCGTCCTCCTTGGCCCGCGCGGCGTCCGCCTTCGCCTGCTCGGCCGCCGCTTTCTCCGCGGCCGCGGCCTCGGCGCCGGCCTGGAGCCGCGCGTTCAGCACTTCATAGGCCGACTCCCGATCGATCGGCGTCCCGTACTTCGCCTGCATCCGCGACGACGCCACCCCGGACGCCATCGCGTCCGCGGGTAGGGGCTCCATGGACGCCTGCGGCGCGCGCATCCGCGTCCACGCCACCGGCGTCGGTGCGCCGGCGGGGTTGAGCACCGTCACGATCGCCTCGCCGATGCCCAGCTGCTGCAGCCGCTCGGCGAGGTCGTAGTCGGTCTTCGGATAGGTGTTGACGGTGGCCTTGAGCGCCTTCGCGTCGTTGGGCGTGTGCGCCCGCAACTGGTGCTGCACCCGCGAGCCCAACTGCGCCAGCACGGTCTCCGGTACGTCCTTGGGCGTCTGCGTGACGAAGAACACACCCACCCCCTTCGAGCGGATCAGCCGCACCGTCTGCTCGATCGAGTTCAGGAACGCCTTGGATGCGTCGTTGAACAGCAGGTGCGCCTCGTCGAAGAAGAACACCAGCTTGGGCTTGTCGAGGTCACCGGCCTCCGGAAGCTCCTGATAGAGCTCGGCCAGCAGGTACATGAGGAACGTCGAGAACAGCGCCGGCCGGTCGGCGAGGTTCGGCAGCTCGAGCAGCGAGACGAGCCCCTGGCCGTCCGCCGTGGTCTTGAGGAGGTCGGCCACCTCGAACTCCGGCTCGCCGAAGAACGTGTCGCCGCCCTGGGCGCCGAGCGCCGTGAGCTGCCTCAGGATCACCCCCACGGTCGCCTTGCTCAGCCCGCCGATGTCGGCCAACTCGCCCTTACCCTCGTCAGAGGTGAGGAATTTCAGCAGCTCAGTGAGGTCCTTCAGGTCGAGCAGCATGAGGTTGTTCGTGTCGGCGTAGTGGAACACCAGCGTCAGCGACGACTCCTGCGTCTCGTTCAGGCCCAGCACCTTGGCCAGCAGCAGCGGACCGAAACCGTGGATCGTCGCCCGCAGCGGCACCCCCGTCCCCTCGCCGCCGAGCGCGTAGAACTCGACCGGGCACGCCGCGGGGGTGAATTCCTGGCCGATCGCCTGCGTGCGGGCCAGCAACTTCTCGGACGCCGTCCCCTTTGCCGCGATGCCCGACAGGTCACCCTTGATGTCGGCGGCGAACACGGGGACGCCGGCACGACTGATCTGCTCAGCCATGAGCTGCAGCGTCTTCGTCTTGCCCGTGCCGGTGGCGCCGGCCACGAGCCCGTGGCGGTTCAGCATCGACATCGACAGGCGGATCCTCGCATCGGGGTACGGCTGGCCCTCGTCCACGAGGACGCCGAGCTCGACCGACTCGGTGTCGAAGGTGTAACCGTCACGGATGGCCTGGATGGGGTCGTTCATGGCCCCAAGGGTAGGACAGCGGCGGTGGGTTTAGACTGAGGCGGTGATCTTCAAGCACGTGGGCGAGGAGCGGCCCTATCCCGACCACGGGTACACCCACCGGCAGTGGGCCCAGATCGCGCCCCAGCAGGTGCGTCTCGACCAGCTCGTCACCACCAAGCGGTGGCTCGACCTGGAGGCCCTGCTGGAGGAGGATTCGACCTTCTACGGCGACCTGTTCGCGCACGTCGTGTCCTGGCGCGGCGACCTCTACCTCGAGGACGGTCTCCACCGGACGCTCCGCGCCGCGCTGCAACAGCGCCAGTCGGTGCACGCCCGCGTCCTCGAGCTCGCCTAAGCTGAGCCGGACGCCGCACGAGGGGAGCACGATGGACACACGCACGGTGGCGCGGGCCCTGAAGACGCCCGTGACCCTGCTGATCCTCGTGGGCTTCGTCGTGTGGGCGGCCAACTGGGCTTGGGACGCCGCGCGCGAGCCGATCCCCGAGCCGCCCCTCCCAGCCTGCGTCATGACCGACGTCGGCCCCGAACTCACCCCCGATCACGTGTACGTCCGCGTGCTCAACGGCACGTCCACGAGCGGTCTGGCCAACCGGCTCGGCGCCCTCCTGCGCGCCGACGGCTTCAACGTGTTCCAGCGCACCAACGCCCCGACAGCCGACCACGAAATCTCCGAGGTGGTGGGCAGCGCCGAGGATGCCCCCGAGGTCGTCCTCGTTCGGCAGGCCTTCACCGAGATCGCCGTCCGTGCAGACGGCCGCACCGACGCCACCGTCGATGTCATCATCGGCACCCAGCAGCCCGTGGCCGCCCAGGGCGTCCAGTTCGCCGCGCCGCTGCCCGACGGACGCGCCTGCTTGGCGCAGATCCAGGTGGTCAACACCGGCGAGTGAGGGCGGGGACGCCAGCGACACCTCCCCGTGCGTCGATTGCGCACACCCCAACCGGAGCGGCGGAGCGACGGAGCAGCGGAGCGGCGTTTCTCAGGCGTCATCCGCCCAACGCGCCAGACGCCCACCGCGTCCGATGTCCTCGAACAAGCGCTCGACGGCGTCCCGCTGGCGGGCCGGCACCACGACCATGAGCGCGTCGCCCTCGCAGATGCGGTCGAGCGGCACCGGAGAGATGGGACGTCCGTCGCGCATGATCACGGCGACGACGGTGAGCGGCGGCAGGCCGAGTTCCATGATGGTGACGCCGTGGAGCCGTGATCCCGGGGGCACCCTGATCTGCATGAAGTCGGCCTGGGCGCGGTCGAGGGGAGCGACCTCGATCTCGATGTCGGCGCCCGCGTCGTCGCCGGCGACCCCGAGCAGCCTCGCCACCCACGGCAGGCTGGGCGCCTGCAGCAGCGTGAAGACGACGACGAAGACGAGGACCTCCTCGAAGATCGTCTCCGCCCCGGGCGCGCCCTCGGCGAGCGGCACGGTGGCCATGATGATCGGGACGGCGCCACGCAGACCCGCCCACGCGATGAAAAGCTGCTCGCGCCACGGCACCTTGAACCACACCGCGCACACGAAGACCGACACAGGGCGTACGACGAACGTGAGCACGGCGCCGATGATCAGTCCGTCGAGCACCATGCGCCACGTCAGCCGCTCGGGCGCCGCCAGCATGCCGAGCATGATGAAAAGGCCGATCTGGGCGATCCAGCCGACGCCCTCGGCGAAGGACCGGGTCGCGTTGCGGTGCGGCAGGTGCCCGTTGCCGAGCAGCACGGACGCCACGTACACGGCCGCGAAGCCGGAGACGTGCGCGGCGACCCCCAGCCCGTAGGCCAGCACGATGACGGCCATGATCGTCAGCGGATAGAGTCCGGACGCCGGCAGCGCCACCGAGCGCAACAACCGGACGCCCAGGTACCCGATGACGGCGCCGAGCGCGATGCCGCCGGCCAGCTCGAGCAGGATGGTGCCGACCAGCCCGGCGGGTCCGGCGTGGGGCAGCTCACCCAGCGACCAGGCCGTGGCGGCCGCCACGAGCAGCACGATGGGGGCGTCGTTCAGGCCGGACTCCCCCTCCAGCACCGACCGGACGCGCGCCGGCAGCGGCAGGCCACGCAGCACCGAGAACACGGCAGCCGAGTCGGTGGGAGCCGTGATCGCACCGATGAGGACGGCGTTGGGCCAGGCCACACCGAGGGCGTAGTGGCAGAAGACCGCGACCAGACCGATGGAGGTGGCGACGCCGACGGTGGCGAGTAGGCCCGCGATGGTGAGTGACCCCTTGATGTCGACCCACCGCGTCGTCAGGCCACCCTCGGCCAGGATGAACACGAGTGCCGCGAACCCCAGCGCGTGGGCCAGGGAGGCGTCCGTCATGCGCAGCCCGACCAGCTCCAGCGACATGCCGAGCCCGAGGAACAGCAGCAGCGACGGCAGTCCCAGCCGCGATCCGAGCCGGGCGGCCAGCGCCGCCGCGACCACCATGATGGCCCCGAACAGCAACATGTCGTCCAGGCTCATCGCGACCCTCCTTGGCGCGAGGATATCGGTCGGACGCCGAACCCCGGCCCGCCCGGCGAGGTCAGGTTCGGGCGGCCGCCTCGAACGCTGCCGAGTACTGCGTGCCCACGGACGGCTTCACCGCATTGGCCACGCGCAGCAGTGCGGGCCCCGCGAGGGGGTCGGTGGTCTTGGCGAGGATGGGCGACTGGTCTCGGATCCCGTCGATGTAGTCGTAG
>JAKDIK010000313.1 GCA_030450535.1 Propionibacteriaceae bacterium | reverse complement strand
TGCGGCCCGTGGCCGGCGCCCTGCGGACCGACGAACCGGACGCCGACCCCTGGCCCCCGATGCCCTGGCGCCAGGTGGCGTCCCCGCTCGGGCTCGCCGTGGCGGCCGGCGTCCTCGGTGTCAGCTCGACGTGGTTGGTCGAGCTGGCGATGGTCGGCTGGGGGGTGGTCTGAGTGCCCGAGGTGCTCGTCGCCCTCTACCCCTTCGTCCCCGTGCTGGCGGTGGCGATCTCGGCGGTCGCCGCCGTCGTCATCCTGGTGCTGCCCGAGGACGCCCGCCGCGTCCGGACCACCGTCAACCTCACCGCCGCGCTCGCCAAGCTCGGCCTGCTGCTGGCCGTCGTCCCGTTCGTGTTCTCGGGGGTGTACCCGGCCATCGGCTGGGATCTGCTGCCCGGCCTGCGCCTGGAGCTCCGCGCGGACGCCCTCAGCATGCTGTTCGCGCTGCTGGGCTCGATCCTGTGGCTGGCGACGACGATCTACGCCATCGGCTACCTGCGCGACGACCCGCACCAGCGCCGGTTCTTCTCGTTCTTCAGCCTGTGCGTGACCGCGACCGTCGGTATCGCGTTCGCGGGCAATCTCGTCACGTTCGTCGTCTTCTATGAGTTGCTGACGCTCGTCACCTATCCGCTGGTCTCCCACGCCGGGACGCCGGCGGCGCTGAAGGCGGCGCGCGCCTATCTATCCTACGCGCTGACCGGGGGCCTGCTCGTGCTCACCGGCACCGTGCTGTTGCAACTCGCGGCGGGGACGACCGCGTTCGAGGCGGGCGGCACGGACGCGGTGGCCGAGTATGCGGCCACCCACCCGGTGCGAAGCGTCGCGATCCTCGCCCTGCTGCTCGTCGGGCTCGGCGTGAAGGCCGCCCTGGTGCCGCTGCACGGCTGGTTGCCGCTGGCCATGGTCGCGCCGGCCCCGGTGTCGGCGCTGCTGCACGCCGTGGCCGTCGTCAAGGCGGGCGCGTTCGGCATCGTGCGGGTGGTGGCCGACCTGTTCGGTGTCGAGGTCGTCTCGCGTCTCGGCGTCTTGGACGTGCTGCTGGTGTGGGCGTGCGTGACGATCCTGTACGGGTCGCTGCGCGCCCTGCGGGCCACCGACCTGAAGGAGCGCCTCGCGTTCTCGACCGTCAGCCAGGTGAGCTACATCACCCTCGGCATGGCCATGGTGTCGGCCACGGCGACGGTCGGCGGGCTGGTCCACCTGTTCCACCAGGGGATCACGAAGATCGTGCTGTTCTTCTGCGCGGGGCTGTTCGCCGAGCGATGGGGCGCGATATCGATCGCCTCCCTCGCCGGTCTCGGCCGCCGCATGCCGTGGACGTCCGCGGCCTTCACCATCGGCGCCTTCGGCATGATCGGGCTGCCGCCGCTGGCCGGGTTCGTCACGAAGTGGACCCTCGCCCAGGGCGCCCTCAACGCCGACCGGCCCTGGGTTGTCGCCGTCCTCGTGGCCAGCGCGGCGCTGAACTGCGGGTACTTCCTGCCCGTCGTGATCCGACTGTGGTGGCCGCCGACCGACGGCGCGGACGCCGAGGCCGACGCTGCGGCGGGGGCTGCCGTGGCCGAGGCCCGACCCATCGCGTTGAAGGCGATGCTGATCCCGACCGTGCTCGTGGCGTTGCTGTCGATCGCCGCCGGAATGTTCGCGGGACTGGAATTCTCCCCCCTCGGCGCGGCCGAGCAGATCGTGCGGGGGGCGGGGCGATGACGGCGACGTGGTGGCTCCTCGCTCTGCTGCTGCCCCTGGCCGCGGCCGGTGCGCGCGCCCTCTTGCCCCGGGCGAACGCCCTCGCCGTGGGCGTCCAGACCGCATCGCTGCTGCCCGGACTGGCGCTGGCGGTGCTGCCGCCGACCGGCGTCACGCGGCTCGACTGGGCGGTGGTCGGGCTGAGCTTCGAGATGGACGCCATCGCCCGCGCCCTGACCGCGGTGGCGGTGGTGCTCTACGGGGTCGCCCTCGTGGCGATCGCCCGGCGGGAACCGCGGGCGTCCGAGCTGTCGGCCTTCCTGCTGGCCTGCGCCGCGGGCAACATCGGGGCGTTCACGGCCGCGGACGCCGTCACCTTCTACCTGTTCTTCACCCTGATGAGCTACGCGGCGGTGGGGCTGGTGATGTCGACCCGGACGCCCGACGCACGCCGCGCCGCCGTCGTGTACCTCGTGCTCGCCGTCACCAGCGAGACGGCGAGCCTCGCGGGGCTGATCCTGCTGAGCGGGGCCGGCGGACTCGCCGTCGCGGACGCCCCGGCCGCCGTGGCGGCGTCCCCGGCCGGAGGCCTCATCACCGCGCTGCTCCTCGTGGGCTTCGGCATCAAGGCGGGGCTGGTGCCGCTGCACGTGTGGCTCCCGCTGGCCCACCCCGCGGCACCGCCGGCGGCGAGCGCGGTGCTCTCGGGCGCGATGGTCAAGGCGGGCATCGTGGGCTGGCTGCGCTTCCTGCCACTCGGCGAGGCCAGCATGCCGGCGGGGCACGTGCTGGTCGGCCTCGGGGTGATCGGGGCGTTCGGGGCCGTGATCGTCGGGCTCGGGCAGACCAACCCGAAGACCGTGCTCGCGTACTCGACGGTGAGCCAACTGGGTTACCTCACCATCGTGATCGGCATCGCGCTCGTCGAACCGGCGCTGGCGGCGGCGTGCGTGAACGCGGTCGTGATCTACGCCGTGCACCACGGGCTCGCGAAGGGCGCGACGTTCCTGGGGGTGTCGGTGTGGCAGCACCAGGCGGTCGGGCGCCGCCGCTGGCTCGTGGTGGCCGGCTGGTTGGTGGCCGGCGCCGCGGTGGTCGGCGCGCCGCTCAGCGGCGGATCGGTCGGCAAGTACGCCACGAAGTACGCCATCGAGGGCATCGCCATCGCGGGCGTGCAGGTCATGGACGTCCTGGCGTGGGTCGCCACCGGCTCGACCCTGTTGCTGCTGCGGGTGGCGGTGCTGCTGCACGCCTCCCGCACCGAGCCGCGGCCGGCCCGGGATCCGGAATTCGCCGCGTGGCTGGTCCTCGTGGCGGCGTCCGCGACGCTGCCGTGGGTGCTGACCGGGGCGTGGGTGCCGGTGGCGGACGTGCCGGAGCTCGATCCGGTGACGCTCTGGGACGCCGCCTGGCCGGTGCTGGTCGGGCTCGGTTTCGGGGCGATCGGTCGCCATGTGGCCGGTCTGCTGGCGCCAGAGGT
>JAKDIK010000312.1 GCA_030450535.1 Propionibacteriaceae bacterium | reverse complement strand
ACGTGGCCCGACTCGCTGGGCACTTCGCCGCCCGCGGCATCGTCGGCCTGGGCGACCTCCTCGCGACCATGATCGACGATCCGCTCGCCGTCTTCCGCGAGGCCGCCGCCCGCGGACCGTTCCCGCAGGTCGGCCTCTACCTCGGCTGGGACGACATCGCCCACGATCCGCCCAAGCTCACCGACGACGACCGCAGCGGCCGCGTCCGTATCGCAGGGGTGAAGCTCTTCGCCGACGGCGCCTACAGCAATCGAACGGCCTGGACCCACGACCCCTACCCGGGCAGCGACGGCCACGGGCTGCGCACGGTCTCCGACGAGGCGCTGACCCACGCCGTCGCGTGGGCGCGCGCCAACGGCGTCCAGGCGGCCATTCATGCGATGGGGGACGCCGCGCTCGACCACATCATCGACCTGTTCGCCGACGAGGAGCCCTGGCTGGGCGCGTATCCGTCGATCCGGCTGGAGCATGCCACCCTGGCCACCCCCGAACGCATCGCTCGCCTCGCGGGCGCCCGCATGCGGTTCGCCGTCGTCAGCCACACGATCTTCTTCTTCGCCGAGTACCCCGCGTACGAACACAACCTCTCCCCGGCCCAGTTCGAGATCGCCTACCCGATCCGGGACTACCAGGCGCACCTGCCGGTCACCGCGCTCGCGTCCGACATGCCCGCCACCGCGTGGGCGGACGCCGACGACGTGTTCGTCTCGATCAAGGCCGCGGTGACCCGTCGATCCGCCACGGGCGCTGACATCGGTCAGGCCCAGGCGATCACGGTGGCCCAGGCGCTCGAGCTCTACACGTCGCGGGCCGCCCAGGTGATGGCCCTGCCCGGCCTCGGCCGGATCGCCGCCGGCGCCGAGGCCAGCTTCGTCGTGCTCGACCGCGACCCGTTCGCGGTGCACCCCGACGAACTCGACCGGGTGAGGCCCACTCAGACGTGGCTCGCTGGAGTACAGGTGTATTCCGCCTGAGGGCTGACCGCGGCCGGTTCAGCGCTCCGGGTCGTGCGCCAGTTCCTGCGGGGTGGTTTCCGGCGCCACCGGGGCGCCGGAGAGGTAGGCCGCCCGGGCGCGGAGGTTCGTCGCCACCGAGGACCCGCTCCGCAGCGCGGCGCCGGTGACCACGGACTTCAGCCCGGCGGTCCAGGTCGCCGCGCCGATCGCGACCCGGTGCACGAAGGCGGCCACGACGATCAGGGGCAGCCCCATGCCGGTCGCCGGCGACATCACGTTGATGCGCGCGAAGGCGTCCCTTTGGCGCAGCATCGCGATCGCGCTCACGAGCACGAACAAGGCGCCCACCACCACCATGACGCCCGAAAGCACCTCCAGCGCCACGAACCCGGTGCCGTTCATCGCCGCCCCCTCGTGATGATGCGGGCCAGCGCGATGGTGGCCAGGATGCCCAGCAACGAGGCCAGCATCGCGGCGTCCACCACCGCCGCGGACTGGGTGTACATGCCGAGCAGCACCAGCAAACCGATGGCGCTGAAGAACACCAGGTCGCCCACGACGGCGCGGCTCGCGGCATCCGTCGCGGTGCCGATGCGCACCAGTCCCAGCACGATCGCGACCCCGAGGATGCCCGTGGCGATCCAGACCCCGACGATCATGCAGTCACCTCGCCATCGGTCCCAGCGCCAGCGCCAGCCCCCGCGCGCCCACGCGTGACGCGCAGGAGGCGGTCCTCCATCTCGTGCAGGCCGGCCATGATCTCGGCCCGGGTGCCGCCGTAGAGGCTGTGCACGTACAGCACGGGCGGGGCACCGCCCTGCGCGGACGCGGTGCCGAGCACGATCGTGCCCGGCGTGATCGTGATTGAGGACGCCATCGCCGTGACCTCCAGGTCGGTGCGGCAGCGCAGCGGCAGCTTGACGATGGCCGGCGTGGAGCCGACGCCGGGGGTCACCGCGTCCCGGGCGACGTCGATCGAGCCCTTGATCACCTCCAGCACGATCCAGGCCACGTAGGACACGAAGTACCACAGCCTCATCCCCACACCCCCCTCATCCCAGCACCGCCGCCACGTAGGGGGTCACGTCGGCGAGGGCATCGCCGGCGGCCGCCGCCACCGGGTAGAGCACCCCGGCGAAGGCGAACATCAGCACCGAGACGCCGATCAGCGCCAGCCCCGGGGCGGCGAGGCCGACCGGCACCCGGACGCCATCCGGCAGGTGGGTGCGCGGCGCCCGGCCGAACTCCGGATCATCGGGTGCGTAGGTCTCCATCGGTGGCCCCCAGAACACCTCGCGCCACAGCCGGATGAGCGCCATCAGCGACGCGATCGAGGCGACGATGACGGCCCCGATGAGCGCGGCCGCGACGCCGGCGTCCGCCCCGGCGGCCGCCTGCATCAGCCCGACCTTGCCCCACAGGCCCGAGGTCGGGGGCAGCCCGACCAGCGAGAACAGCCCCAGCGCGAATCCGACGGCCACGAGCCGGTCGCGGCGCATGAGTCCGCTGAGACGGTCGTAGCGGCCGCTGCCGTAGGTCTGCTCGATCGCGCCGGTCAGCAACAGCAGTCCACCGACGCCGTAGGCGATCGGCAGGAGACGGGCGGTATCGAAGAAGCCCGGATCGGGGCGCCTGAACAGCTGGGCCGCCCGACGCCGCAGCCACTCGTACAGTGCGCCGGCGATGTGGCCCCCGTCCAAGGGAGGCAGCGGGACGAAGTTGAACAGCGCGAGGAACAGGTTCACCGATGCCAGCAGGGACGCGAACGTCGCCACCTTCTCGCCGGTGGTGACCTCCGAGGACGCGACCACCTGACCGGCCACCGTGCTGGCGCCGACGATGCTGATCGGGTCGAACAGGTCGCGTGGTTGCCCGGTCACCATGTTCACCACGACGTGCCAGACCTTCATCGGGAACTGCACCAGCGCGACGACGCTCTGTTTGGTTTGGAGCCACATGTCGGCGAGGACGTCGGCCGGTCCACCCTTCACCAGCTCAGTCTTCGGTCCGACGCCCAGCCACCCGGCCTGAATGCTCCGGCTCGGGTCGAGGGTGTCGGCGACCGCGGTCACCACGGTGTGCACCGGGGTGAGTGGGACGGTGGCGCCGTCGCGCTCGACGGTGATCCGTGCCTCGGCGTCGAGGTTGGCCCGGATCAGTCGGCCGAGCTGGTCGTAGGAGCTGATCGGAACCCCATTGAACTCGACCACCCGGTC
>JAKDIK010000080.1 GCA_030450535.1 Propionibacteriaceae bacterium | reverse complement strand
GCGTGCCGGGGTTGGGGACGGGGCGGTCGGGCTCGGATCCGCGAACCCGGCCGGCGAGCCGGGCCCGCGGGGGCGGGCTACTTGGCGCGCTTGACGGGCAGGATGGCGAAGGCGGCGATGAGCACGATGAACACCGCGGCGATCCAGACCATCTGGTAACCGGACCAGGCAACGATCACGCCGCCGACGATGGGCCCGATGGCTTGGCCGAAGTTGCCGCCCAGGGCGCCCATTCCGAGGTCGCGGCCGGCGGTGCGCTTGTCGGGAATGACGTCGATGAACAGCGCCTGATCGACGACGAGGAACGACCCCATCGCGGCACCGCCGATGATGGCCTGGATGAACAGGGCCGGCAGGGCGGGCCAGAAAATGGGGACGAGGTAGGAGCACGCGGCGATGATCGACGCCCAGAATACGAACGGCTTGCGGCGCATGATGCGGTCGGACCACCGGCCAGAGATCACCATCGCGATGAGCATGAACGGGAAGCCGGCCAGCGAGAGCAGCGGCGCGGTGGCGGTCGCCTCGGCCGGCGACAGGGCCGGCTGAATGTAGCCCTGCAGCATGTAGAACGCGAAGGCAGTGCCGATCGTGTAGCCGAACATCATGACGATCTTGGCGATCCAGACCCAGCGGTAGTCGGCGTCGCGGAGCGGGATGAGGAACGACAAGAAGAATTGGCCGACATTCAGCGGTTCGTTGACCAGGTCCTTCGACGAGCGATCCCGACACACCAGCACGAACAGCACGCCGAAGATCGCCAGGGCGAGCGCGAACGGGTAGTAGGCGTCGAGTCCCAGGGCGCCGAACAGCGCACCCGCCGCGACGGAACCGATCACCGCGCCGGCCATGAGGCCCAGACCGGAGATGGCCGAGGCGGTGCCGATCTTCTCGGGCACCACGCGGTCAGCCACCGTCGCGGTCAGCGGACCCTGGGCAACGTTGATGACCAGTTGGGCCAGCGCCCACAGCACGGCCATCAGCACGATGCTCGTCGAGTAGCGCAGCCCGATCAGCAACAGCGCGCCCACCACGGCGCCGCCGGCGATGAACGGCGCCCGACGGCCCCACGGGGAGCGCAGGCGATCGGACAACACACCGACGATGGGCTGGATGAACATCGTGATGAACACGCCGAAGGACGTGACCGCCGCCAGTCCACCGGCCCGTGCGGCGTCGAATTGGGCGAGCAGGCCGAGCAGCCGCTGTTCCTCGCCTGTCGCCGTCGCCGTGCCCGCCTCGACAGCCGCCTTGAGGTTCTGAAGGGCGGCCAGGTCGACGTCGGCGTCCGCCCCGGTGAAGAAGTTGCCGAACTCGACGAGTTGCACGTGGTTGGGCAGGATGATGCCGCCCATGGAGCCCCAGATGGCGAAGATGCCGAGGCTGGCCAGTGCGTACATGGAGAGGTACTTGCCGTACTGACGGCCGCCGGTGTACTTGGCCGAGGTGCCGGGCTCATCGGGCTCAACAATGTCGCCGTCCAGTTGGACGGCCGCGCCGCCCGCACTGACCACGGCCTGGGGCTGCGCGGTGGGCGCCCCTGGCACGGCGACGGCCGGCTGGGAGACGGGGATGACGGGCTCGACCTCGGGCCGGTCGGGGTCGACGCTGTTGTCGCTCATGGCACTCCTCTTCGAGAGCTGATTTAAAGGTTTCAGTGAACCGGGCACCATTACAGCCCAAGCACGCCGTGTGCGTCAACGCCTTGCCGTCAGATCGCACCCCCGGGACGGACCGGCGTCCCCGAGGTGCGCGCCCTTGCGTGGTGAGCCCGACTCACTGGAAACCCCGACTCACTGGAAACACCGGGTGCCCAGACGGGCCCGGATGTTCCAGTGAGTCGGACTCACCTCCTCGTCACCGCCGAGCGGGGCGAGCCCTGCCGTGCGGCGGCGTCCCGTTCAGGCCGTGACCTCCAGCGTCGTCGTCAGTTCGGCGGCCGACGAGCCGCCCACCCACAGGTCGAGGACGGTCGCATCCTGCACCCAATCGCGGGTGACGGCGCTCCAGTAGCGCAGCTGATCGGGGCCCAGCTCGAACTCCACGCGCACCGTGTCGCCGGCCGGCACCGCCACCCGTCGGAAGCCCTTCAGCTCCCGGACCGGCCGCGTCGACGTGCCGTGGCGCTGGTGCACGTAGAGCTGCACGACGTCATCGGCATCCACCTCGGATGAATTCGTCACCTCCACCGACACCGTCGCCCGCTCCCCCACCGAGAGGGTCTGGGGCACGGTCAGGTTGGCGTACGTGAACGTGGCGTACGAGAGACCGTGGCCGAACGGGTACAGCGGCGTCGAGGGCTCGTCCCAGTAGCGCTTGTCCTGGTTCTCAGGCTGGAACGTCCGGTAGTGGTTGTAGTACATCGGCACGTGGCCGACGTGGCGCGGCCAGGTGACGGGCAGGCGTCCGGCCGGGACCGTGTCGCCGAACAGGGCGGACGCCACCGCTTCCCCTCCGCGCGTCCCGGGATACCACACCTGCAGGATCGCCGGCACGTGTTCGCTCGCCCAGCGCAGGTCGACCGGGCGCCCCGACATCACCAGCGCGACGACCGGCGTTCCCGTCTCCACCAGGGCCTTCAGCTGCTCGGTCTGGCGTCCGGGCAGGTCGAGGGTGCTCACCGACGCGTTCTCGCCGATCTGGTTCTGCCGCTGCCCGATGACGACCACCGCCACATCGCAGGATCGTGCCAGCTCGACAGCGCGCGCCAACTCGGCGTCGTCGTCGTGGTCCTCGGGGGTATGGGGCACGGTCGGATCCATGCGGTCGAACATCGAGGTGAAGTGCCGCGGCGCCACCTGCACCCCCGGGACGTGCTCCACGCGGACGCCCTCGCCCACCCGATCCCGGATGCCGTCAAGAATGCTGACGGCCTCGTCGGTCACGTGGTCGAAGACCCACGGGCCGAGGGTGTCGCGCGGCGACGCGGCCAATTCACCGATCACGGCGACCGAGCCGAGGGTGCCGGCGTCCAGCGGGAGCGTTTCGTCCTCGTTGCGGAGCAGCACGAACGTCTTCTCGGCGGACGCCCGCGCGGCATCCCGGTGGTCGGCGGCGTCCAGCACCGCGGCGACCGCGTCCTCGTCGGCGTACGGGTGCTCGAACAGCCCCAGCTCGAACTTCGCGGTGAGCACGCGGCGGACCGAGGCGTCGAGGGTCTCCTCCGAGACCTGGCCGCCGCGCACGGCGTCCGGCAGATGGTTGAACGCCGGGTCGAACATGCACATCTCCATGTCGTTGCCGGCGTTCAGGCCGCGGGCGCCGGCGTCCGCCAGATCCCGGGCGTGGTGCTGCGCCTCCAGCGAGCGGACGCCGTTGGCGTCGCTCACCACCCAGCCGGTGAAACCCCACTCGTCGCGCAGCACATCGGTGAGCAACCACCGGTTGGCGGCAGCAGGGACGCCGTTGAGATCCATGTAGGCGCTCATGAGGTTCGCGGCGCCGGCGTCCACGGCGGCCTTGAAGGGCGGCAGGTAGACGTTGCGGAGCTCGGAGTCGGAGATGTCGGAGTCGTCGTAGTCCCTGCCGCCCACGCCGGCGCCGTAGCCGGCAAAGTGCTTGGGTCCGGCGAGGATGGATTCGGCGCCGACGGCGTTCCCGGCCACGCCGCCCTGGAAGCCGCGCACCTGGGCGGCGGCGATGGCGGAGCCGAGGCAGGGATCCTCGCCGGCACCCTCGATGATCCGGCCCCAGCGGGCGTCGCGGGCGATGTCGACCATCGGCGCGAAGGCCCAGTGGATGCCGACGGCGCGGGCCTCGCGGGCGGCGATGCGCTGGCCCGCCTCGACGGTCGCAGGATCCCAGGACGCGGCCTGGGCGATCGGCACGGGGAAGATGGTCCGGAAACCGTGGATGACGTCGTAGCCGAAGATGAGGGGAATGCCGTGCGGGCTCTCCTCGACCGCGCGGCGCTGCAGGGCGTTGGCGGTGGCGGCGTCCTTGACGAACAGCGCCGATCCCGCCCGTCCGGCGGCGATGGCGTCCTGCACCATGGCCGGCTGCCGGGCGAACGATTGGGCCTCGGGCGGGAGGCTGTCGAAGTCGAAGTCCACCGGCAGTTCGCTGAACCCGGCCATGTAGAAGTACTGGGTCAGCTGACCGGCCTTGTCCTCGAGGGACAGGCGACCCATGAGGTCGTCCACGCGCTCGGCGACGCTGAGGCTGGGGTCACGGTAGGGCAGGTCGGGCATGGGGTTCTCCTCCTCTGGGGCACTGCGGCGTGCCTCGCTGATTCACTCGACCACTTAAACGTATCATTCTCCAGGGGGAGTTTCACCCGCGGATCAGGGTCGGAGTATCGACCCCGATCCTCGGGTGAAACCGTCCTCACGCGCCCAGTGTCGCCCGGATCAGCTCCCGGCGCCCTGCGTTCGGCAAGCGCACGAACATGCCCCACATGGCGCGGGCCAGTGGCGCAGCCGAAGCATCCCGGGAGAGGAAGGCAGCCTGATCGGCGCGCGGCAGGCGCCCGAACGCGTCGAAGAGGTCGAGCGTGCCGGCCACGTCGAGCCGCAGCAGGGCGCGCAGGCCAGCCTCGCGGAGCAGGTCGGCCGGCCCGACCCGATCGACGGTGCGCCGGGGCCGGTTGGCCAGGGCATTGCGGCGGACGCCTCGGGGCAGACGGCCGGCGGCGAGGGCGTCCGCCAGCCGACCGGCGGTGCGCAGGGAGTGGGCCACCGAGTAACCCGTCACGAGGTGCCCACCACGCCCGGCGGTGCCGACGGCGAGCACGCCGGGGGCCGGGCGACTCCCCCGACCGCGCATCGGGATGCGGACGATCTCGCGCTCCGCGGGGCGCAGCAGCGCCGACTCGTCCACGCCCCGGCGCAGCAGGCGACGATGCAGCCGCGCCTTCAGTTCCTCGAGGGGCAGACCCGGCGCGGCGGCCAGGCAGGTCTCCTCGAGCAGCACCGCGCCCGCCCCGAGCGGCACGGCGTAGAGAAAGGTGGGGCGTCCGGTGGGATGGTCGGCGTCCTCGGCCCAGTCGGTGCGAAAGTCCATGAGCAGCGCCTCGGCCCCCGACAGGGCCGGTGCTGCGGCGTCGGCGTCCAGCACCACGCCGTAAGCCGTCTGCGCGGGAGCGGGATCGTCCAGGAAGCGACCCTCCGGTCGGGCTCCGCGGGCGTCCACGACGACGCGCGCCTCGCGGCGCAGCGCCGCGAGACCGGTGTCGTCCAGCGTGCCCGCCCGCACCTCGACCCCGGCCAGCGGCAGCGCGGCCTGGAGCGCGGAGTTGTCGAGGATTGCGTACGGACGCCGAAGGCCGTGGACGCCGTGGGCGCGCAACTCGGGGTTGCCCACGCTCGCGCGGACCACCGCGTCGGGGAGATTGCCGAGCTCGTCGGCCCAGATGCCATAGGTCGGCGACCATCGAGCGTCCGGGTGGGGGGCGACGACCAGCACCGCCAGCCCCCGCGCCGCAGCCGCCGACGCCAGCGCCCGCCCCGCGGGGCCGAGCCCGGCGATGGCAAGGTCGAACATGCCGGTCACCCTAGCCGGACGCCCTGCACCGACCGTGCGACGTCCTCGTGTGACGTTTCCCACGCGCAGACGTGGCACACGTGGCACGAGAACGCCGCACGGTGCTCGGCCAGCTGACAGTTGCCCTCAGACGCCCAGCCGCGAGCGGCGCAGGAGTTCCCCGTCGGTCTGGTTGGACGTCGGCGTGTAGCCCTTCAGGGGAAGGATGCGCTCGTGGATCGCGTCGATGATCCAGCTCGGCTGCGGGAAGAAGAGGTCCTCCAGCTCCGGGGCCGGAGTCACGTGGTTGCGCGCACCGAGCACGACCACCGGGGCGTCCAACGCGTCGAAGGCGACGGTCTGCACCTGGTTGGCGATCGTCTGCAGCACGTTGCCGCGCTCGACGGCGTCCGAGGCGAGCACGAGGCGTCCGGTCTTCTTGACCGACTCCACGACCGGCCCCAGGTCGAGCGGGGCGACGAACCGCAGATCGATGACCTCGGCGGACAGTCCGTGCGTCTCCTCCAGCTCCTGGGCCGCCTCCATGGCGCGGTAGAGCGTGGCACCCAGGGTTGCGATGGTGACATCCGATCCCTCGCGCCGGACGACCGGCTCACCCTCAGGCGTCTCGTAGTAGCCCTCCGGGACGCCGCCCGGCTCGAACTCCTCGCCCTTGTCGTACAGCAACTGCGACTCCAGGAACACGACCGGGTCGGTGCCGCGCAGGGCCAGGTTGAGCATGCCCTTGGCGTCGGTGGGCGTCGCCGGGAAGTAGACCTTGAGGCCCGGCATGTGCGCCGCGAGCGCCGACCAGTCCTGCGAATGCTGGGCGCCGTACTTGTTGCCGACGCTCACGCGCAGCACCAGGGGCATCTTCAGGATGCCGGCCGACATCGACTGCCACTTGGCCATCTGGTTGAACACCTCGTCGCCGGCGCGGCCGAGGAAGTCGCAGTACATCAGCTCGACGACGGCCCGACCGCCGCTGAGCGCGTAGCCGACGCCGGCGCCCACGATCGCGGCCTCCGAGATCGGCGAGTTGAACAGCCGGCGGTACGGCAGCAGTTCGGTGAGGCCGCGGTAGACGGCGAAGGCGCCGCCCCAGTCGCGGTTCTCCTCGCCCCAGGCCGCCATCGTCGGGTCGGTGGCGAAGGCGTGCGCCATGGCCTCGAACAGGCCGTCGCGGAACTGGTACATCTTCACCTTGGAGACCGGCTTGCCGTCGGCGTCGGTCGCGGTGCGCACCTTCTTGCCGATGGCCTGGACGCGCGGGTTCTCCTCCAGCGAGGTGAGCAGCTCGGGCTCGCGGTCGGCGTCCATCGTCGGCTCATTGCCGTTGCTGAGCATGACCGACTCGATGAACTGCGCGTCGACCCGGGGGCACGCGTCCTCGTCGATGGCCAACGTCAGCACGTGGCCGAGCTTGTCGGCCACCTTGGCGAACATGTCGTCCACGTCGCCCTTCTTCAGCACCCGCTTGCTGACGAGCAGGTCGGCGAAGGTGGTGATGGAGTCGACTTCCTCCCAGAGCGCCACCTCGTCCTTGGTGCGGTAGCTGGAGGCGTCCGAGGGCGAGTGCCCGGAGAAGCGGTAGGTGATCGTGTCCAACAGGACGGGGCCACGGCCCGACTCGAGCACCTCGCGCTTGCGGCGCACGGCGTCGGCCACCGCGAGCGGGTTGTAGCCGTCGACGCGCTCGGCGTGCATGGCCTCGGGGTTCACCCCGGCGCCGACCCGGGCGAGGATGTCGTAGCCCATGGTCTCGCCGTCGGTCTGGCCGCCCATGCCGTAGAAGTTGTTGAAGAAGTTGAACAGGATCGGCGGGTTGCCCCCGTCGGATTCGCGCCACAGCCCCCGGAACTGGTCCATGGCCGCGAACATCATGGCTTCCCACACCGGACCGCAGCCCATGGACGCGTCGCCGATGTTGGCGATGACGATGCCGGGCTTGTCGTTGATCCGCTTGTACAGCGCCGAGCCCTGTGCGATCGGCGCCGAGCCGCCCACGATGGCGTTGTTCGGCATCGAACCGAACGGGGTGAAGAACGCGTGCATCGAGCCGCCCATGCCGCGGTTGAAGCCATCGCGGCGGGCGAAGATCTCGCCGAGGGTGCCGAACAGGATGAAATTCTCCGCGAGGTCGCCCTCGTCGGCGTGGGCCACCTTCTCGGCATGCCGCAGCGTGTCGCCGTCGAGGAAGCCCGACATGATGCCCGACAGCTTCCCGGCGTCCATCTTGCGCGCCGCCGACAGGCTCTTGGCGAGGATCTCGCCGTGGCTGCGGTGGCTGCCGAAGACGTAGTCATCGGCGGTCAGGTCGGCGGCCTGACCCACCGAGGACGCCTCCTGGCCCATCGAGAGGTGGGCGGGCCCCTTGTGGTTGTACTCGATGCCGTTCCACCCGCCGGTGGTCTTGATCGAATTCAGCATGCTCTCGAACGTCCGGATGACGATCATGTCGTAGAGCATGTTGCTGAGGCCGTCATTGCCGAAGCGCTTCTTCTCGGCGGCGAAATTCATCTCGTAGGCGTTGACGGGGATGTCCGGCGTCGTGATGACGGACGCCGCGCGTACGTCGGACGGGTTGACGACGAGTGACTTGGTCATGGTTTCTCTTCCTCTGCAGGTGGGTCGGTCAGCCCCGCACAGCCCACACGGCTTCGCGGATGCCCTCGGAGACGGTCGGATGCGGGAAAACGACCTGGCGCAGGTCGTCGATGGAGAGTTCGGTCTCGAGCGCCGTCGCGGCGCCCCAGATGGTTTCGGGGGCGTAGGTGCCGAGCATGTGGACGCCGCGGACGGTCCGCGTCGCCGCGTCCGCCACGACCTTGACCATGCCCGGCGCCTTGGTGCCGTTCTCGGCGACGAAGCGGCCACTCAGCACGAGCGGGACGGACGCCGTGACCACCTCGCCGTAGCGCTCGCCCGCCTGCTTCTCGGTGAGCCCGACGCCGGCGGCCTCGGGCAGCGAGTACACCGCCCAGGGGATCGTGTGCCAGCGCATCACCTGCCCGGCCTTCGTGGCCGCGGTGGTGTCGATGATGTGGGCCGAGGCGATCTCGCCCATCCGGTAGGCGGCGTGGGCGAGCAGGCTGCGTCCGGTGACGTCACCCACGGCCCACACGTTCGGCAGGTTGGTGCGTATCCGGTCGTCCACGACGACACCGAAGCGGGAGACGTCCAGCCCGGCCTCCTCGGCGCCCCAGCCGGCCACGAGCGGGCGGCGTCCGACGGCCATGAGGACGACGTCCGCCTCGATGCGCTGCTCCTCGCCGGCCTTGGTGGTGAAGACCACGGTGGCGTCCTCGACGGCGGTGACGGTCGAACCGAGGTGGAACGTCACGTCGCCCTCGATGCCCTTGCGGAGAGCACCGGCGACCTCGGCGTCCATGAAGGGACAGATCTCGTCCATCATCTCGATGACGGTGACCTGCGTGCCGAGCGCGGCGAACAGTGATGCGAATTCCACACCGATGACGCCGCCGCCGATGACGGCGAGGCGTTGCGGCACCTCGTCCATGGCGAGCATGCCGGTGGAGTCGATGACCTTGGGGTTGTCCTGCGTGCCCGGGAACGGCGGCATGACCGGCTCGGAGCCGGTGGCGATGATGACGTGCTCGGCCGTGTGGAGCTCGCCGTCGACCTCGACCTTTCCGGGGCCGACGAGGGTGGCGTGGCCCTTCACCACGTCGCACTTCAGCCGCTTGAGCATCGCGCCCACGCCGCCGACGAGGGTGTCGACCGTCTTGGTCTTCCAGGCCTGCATGGCCGGCCAGTCGTAGGCGACGCCGGACGCGGTGACGCCGAACTGCGCGCCGTGGAGGGCGTGGGCGTAGAGCTTGGCGCCGTTCAGCAGCGACTTGGTCGGGATGCAGCCGACGTTGAGGCAGGTGCCGCCGAGGGATTCCTTCTCGGCGACGAG
>JAKDIK010000311.1 GCA_030450535.1 Propionibacteriaceae bacterium | reverse complement strand
CCCTGGCCGAAGGCCACGGCATCGCGCGCGGCGAGAACGACCTCGGCCCCCTCCTGCTCAGCCAGCTGCGCGATCTTCTGCACCACCACCGCATCCGCCTGCAACCCGTCATCGATCTGGCCGGCGACCCGCACGTCGATGCCTACGAGATCCCCGACCGCATCGCCGACCAGGTCCGCTGGCGCGATCCCACCGAGGTCTTCCCCTACGGCAGCCGTCAGGCCCGCGGCGCCGACCTCGACCACACCATCCCCTACCGGGCCGGCGGCCCCCCGGGGCAAACCCGGCCCTCGGGCCTCGGGCCGCTTGGCCGCTACACCCACCGCGCGAAGACCCACGGCCGCTGGGACCGCCGCCAACCCTGCCCGGACACCAACGAATGGGTCTCGCCCCTCGGGTACTGCTACCGCGTCCAGCGCGGCCACACCACCCGCATCACCCGGGACGAACTCCTCCCCGTCGACCCCACTGGGCTCGTCGCCTTCCACCCACCACCACCCCATCTGGACGTTCGCGTCTGTCTGCCCCGCGGAGAACCCGCGCGCTGACCAGAAACGTCGGAAGGGCCCTTTACGGTGGTCACCATGGCGAAGAACACGACGACGCACCGCTGCTCCGAGTGCGGTTGGGAGACCCCCCGGTGGGCCGGACGCTGCGGACGCTGCCAGGCGTGGGGCAGCCTGAGCGAGGTGACCCAGGCGGCGAGCGCGCGGGTGGCGTCCAGCCGGCCGTCCACCTCGGCGCAGCCGATCACGAGCGTGGAGGCGCGGACCGCACAGGGCATCCCCACCGGCATCGGCGAGCTGGATCGGGTGCTCGGCTCGGGGCTGACGCCGGGCGCGGTCGTCCTGCTCGGCGGCGAGCCGGGCGTCGGCAAGTCGACGCTGCTGCTGGAGGCAGCGGCGCGCTGGGCCGCGGGAGGCCGACGGACGCTGTACGTGACGGCCGAGGAGTCCGCCGCCCAGGTGCGCCTGCGCGCCGACCGCACGAACGCCCTGCATCCCGAGCTGTACCTGGCGGCGGAGTCCGACCTCGGCGTCGTGCTGGGCCATATCGAGGAGCTCTCACCCACCCTGCTGGTGGTCGACTCGGTCCAGACCGTGACGGCCCCCGGTGCCGAAGGGGTACCCGGCGGGGTCACCCAGGTACGCGAGGTGACGTCCGCCCTCGTCCGGGTGGCGAAGCGGCGCGGCATGGCGGTCCTCATCATCGGCCACGTCACCAAGGAGGGCTCGCTCGCCGGCCCCCGCACCCTGGAGCACCTGGTCGACGTCGTGCTCTCCTTCGAGGGGGAGCAGCACGGCACCTTCCGCATGGTGCGAGCCACCAAGAACCGGTACGGCCCCGCCGACGAGGTCGGCTGCTTCGAGATGACGGCCACCGGCATCCACGAGGTGACCGATCCGTCCGGGCTGTTCACCTCACGCGCGACGGCGCCCGCGGCGGGCACGTGCACCACGGTGACGCTGCAGGGCCGGCGTCCGCTCCTCACCGAGATCCAAGCACTCGTCGTTCCATCCCACGTGCAGACGCCACGCCGCGTGTGCACCGGCGTCGACCCGGGCCGGCTCGCCATGACGCTCGCCGTCCTGCAGCGTCACGGCAAGGTCAAGCTGCACACGCGCGACGTCTACGCCTCCACCGTCGGGGGCGGCCGGGTCGGCGACCCCGCCGGTGACCTCGCGACCGCGCTGGCCGTGGCCTCGGCCGTCCGCAGCGAGCCGACCGTCGAGCGGCTCGTGGCCCTCGGCGAGGTGAGCCTGTCGGGCGAGATCCGGCCGGTGCCCGGCCTCGCCCGGCGCCTCGACGAGGCCGCTCGCCTCGGGGTGGGCCTGGCCCTCGTCCCGCCCGGCTCGGCCCGGGACGCCACGCGTCCGGGCCTGCGCGTGCTCGAGGTTCCCACCCTCGAGGACGCCCTCGGCGCGGCGCTCGGCCTCGAACGAACCAACGTGGTCCCGCTCAAGCGGCGTGCCAACGCCCACTAGACTGGACGCACCAACCCCCGGAGGAGGTGTCCGCCCTGAGCACCGGCCCGCTGCCCCGTGTCCTGCCCGCCCTCGCGCCGGGCACAATTCTCCGCGACGGCCTTGATCGCATCGTGCACGGCCACACCGGGGCCCTCGTCGTCCTCGGCAGCAATCCGGAACTGGAGGCGATCTCGACCGGCGGGTTCACCATCGCCGTGCCCCTCACGTCCACCGGGCTGCGTGAACTCGCGAAGATGGACGGCGCCATCGTCCTCTCCGAGGGGCTCGACCGCATCCTCGCCGCCGCCGTCCACCTCTCCCCGTCAGCCGACCTGCCCACCGACGAGACCGGCACCCGGCACCGCACCGCCGAGCGGGTCGCCCGGCAGACCGGCCTGAACGTCGTCACCGTCTCGGCGTCCATGCGCACCATCTCGGTGTTCGGCGGTGCCGGCCGCGAGGTCGTCCCGCGCCCCGACCAGCTCCTCGACCGCGCCACCCAGGCGATCGGCGCGCTCGCCGTGCACCGCACCCGGCTCTTCGACTCCCTGGAGCGCCTCACCGCCCGCGAGGTCACCCACGGCGTCACGCTCCGCGACCTCGCCCAGGTGGCCCAGCGCTTCGAGCTGATCAACCGCGTCGCCGACGAGGCCATGGCGCTGGTGAGCGGCCTGGGGGTCGACGGCCGGCTCGTGTCGCTCCAGTTGCGGGATCTCACCGAGGACCTGACGCCGCTCGCGTCCCTGCTGCAGCGCGACTACGTGCCCGACGGCTCGGAGGTGCTGCTCCTGGCCGGCCTCGGCTCGCTGCGTGACCACGAGCTGTTCGACGTGGTCCTCGTGGCGCGGTCGCTGGGCTTCCCGGACGCACTGCACCTCGACTCCCCGCTCGAGCCCAAGGGCTACCGCCAGCTCGCGAGCATCTCCAAGGTGCCCGTCGGCGTGAGCGCCCACATCATCGAGCGCTTCGGCGACCTCGCCGGCGTGTACGCCGCCTCGTCCGCGGAGCTCCGCCAGGTCGAGGGGGTCTCCCCCGACGCGGCGCGTGCCGTGCGCGACGGCTTGGCCACCATCGCAGAGCGCGTGCTGTCGGCGTAGTGCAGCGCGCCGAGATCGCCGGCCGGATCATCGCCTGGTTCGCCGCCCACGCCCGCCCCCTGCCCTGGCGTGAGCCGGACGCCGGGCCCTGGTCGGTGCTCGTGAGCGAGATCA
>JAKDIK010000079.1 GCA_030450535.1 Propionibacteriaceae bacterium | reverse complement strand
GCGCGAGCAGCGACGGCGGGTTGCCCTCGACGGGGGTCAGCGGCTCCTCGGAGGTCTGGTCGGGGCGGGGGAGCGAGCCCAGAAGGCCGCGCGTGTAGGGCATGCGGGAGTCGTAGAACAGGTTGTCGGCCGGGCCCTCCTCGACGATGCGGCCGGCGTACATGACCGCGACGCGATCGGCCAGGCCGGCGACGACGCCGAGGTCGTGGGTGATCATGACGACCGCGGCGCCGGTCTCGCGCTGCGCGGTGCGGAGCAGGTCGAGGATCTGGGCCTGGATCGTCACGTCGAGGGCGGTGGTGGGCTCGTCGGCGATGATGAGGTCGGGGTCGTTGGCGATCGCCATGGCGATGACGACGCGCTGCCGCATGCCGCCGGAGAACTCGTGCGGGAAGCTTTTCATCCGCACTTCGGGGTTGGGGATGCCCACGAGGCCCAGGAGCTCGAGGGCGCGCCGCTCGGCGTCCGCGTCGTTGAGCGAGCCGTGCACCTGCAGCGCCTCGATGATCTGGTCGCCGATCGTGTAGACGGGCGTCAGTGCCGACAGCGGATCCTGGAAGACCATGGCGACGCGCAGACCCCGCACCTCTGACAGCCAGTTGTCCCCGCGTCCGAGCAGCTCGGTGCCGTGCAGCTTGATCGAGCCGTCGACGCGCGCCGAGTCGTCCAGCAGACCCATGACCGACATGGACGTCACCGACTTGCCCGACCCGGATTCGCCGACGAGGCCGACGACCTCGCCGCTGTTCACGGTCAGGTTGACCCCGCGCACGGCGTGGACGACGCCGTCCTCGGAGGGGAAGCGAACGTTGAGGTCGGTGATCTCCAGCACCGGGACGCCCTCGCGCCGCGAGGGCAGCGCGGCGGCGTCAACGGCCGTGGCGGATCGGGGGCTCATGCGCGTCCTCCAGACTTCGACGACGGATCGAGGGCGTCGCGGAGCGAGTCCCCGAGGAAGTTGACGCACAACAGCGTCCACACGAGCAGGAACGCCGGGGCGAGGAACACCCACGGCGCAGTCGTCGCCATGCGTGCGCCCTCGGCCAGCAGCGTGCCGAGCGAGGTGTCGGGCGGCTGGACGCCGAAGCCGAAGAACGACAGTGTCGTCTCGGCCATGATGCCGCGCACGACGCCGAGGGTGAAGTCGATGATGAGGTAGGACGAGATGTTCGGGATGACGTGCTTGGTGATCGTCACCCAGCTCGGCACCGACATGTACTTGGCCGCGTTGACGTAGTCGAGCGACACCACGGACAGCGTCATCGCGCGCACGACGCGTCCGGAGATCATCCAGCCGAACGCGGCGAGCAGCAGGATCAGCACGAGCAGCGAGCCACCGGCGCCTCGCATGCTCGTGTTGAGCACGGCGACGATGAGGAACGAGGGGATCACCAGCAGCAGGTCGATGATCCACAGGATCGACCGGTCGACGACCTTGCCGAAGTACGCCGCGGTGGCGCCGATGAGGGCCGCCAGCGTCGTCTGGATCGCCGCCACCGCGAAGCCGATCACCAGCGAGCGGCGCAGGCCCTGGATGACCATCGCGAACACGTCGCGTCCGCCCTGGGTGGTGCCGAGCAGGTGGTCCGCGCTGGGCGGACGCAGGAAGGCACGGACGTCCACCTGATCGAAGGACCACGGCGTGAGGAGCGGACCGATGGCCGCGAGCAGCAGCACGAGCCCAAGGCCGATCGCGCCGATCTTGGTGCCCACCGGCCGCCAGAAGCGGCGCAGGACGAGCTGGGTGCGGGTCAGACGGGAGGCGACGACGACTTCGGCGGCTTCTTCGCCCAGGTCGGCCTGCGGCGTCATCTCGGAGGAGGACTGCGTCATGTCGGGCTCCTAACTGGTGCGCACGCGCGGGTCGACGGCGGCGATCAGGACGTCGGAGAGCGTGGCACCGGCGAGCACGCACAACCCGGAGAAGGCGGCGACGGCGGTGACACCGTTGATGTCCTGGCGCTGGATGGACTGGATGAGGTACTCACCCATGCCGTGCCAGCCGAACAGGGTCTCGGTGATGGAGACGCCCACGAAGACCGTGGCCACGTCAAATGCGAAGAACGTCGCCATCGGGATGATCGCGTTGCGCAGCGCGTGCTTGCGGATCGCGATGCCCTTGCGCAGACCCTTCGCCCGGGCGGTGCGCACGTAGTCGGCGCCCAGGGTGTCGAGCATCAGGTTGCGCTGGTAGCGGCTGTAGCTGGCGATGCTGTACAGCGACAGCGAGATGGTCGGCAGCAACAGGTGCTGGAGGCGGTCGACGAGCGCTGCCCCCGGGTAGTTGCCGACGCGTCCGGTCTCGCCAATGAACTCGAAGAACTGGATTCCGGTGGCGTTGTTGAACGACGTGGCGAGGATCTGGAGGACGACCGCGAGGACGATGACCGGCGTCGAGATGAGGATCAGCGACAGCACGGACACGATGCGGTCGGACAGGCGGTACTGCCGCACGGCGCTCCACGCGCCGACGAGCACGCCGAAGAACATGCCGAGGAACGTGCCGATGATGACCAGCCGCACCGACACCCAGATGCGGGTGCCGACGATGCGGTTGATGTCCTCGCCGTTGGGCGTCCGCCCCCAGTCCCAGTCGAACACCACCGAGCGCAGCCAGCGTCCGTAGCGGACGAACTCGCTGTCGTTCGGGTTGATGTTGTACGCGGTGAGCTGGGCGTACACCGCATCCAGGTTGATGTTGGGGTTCGCGAGGTCGACGTTGGCGATGGGGTTCAGCGCGAACGCCGCCATCAGGTACGCCAACGACGTGGCCACGAACAGCAGCACCGCATAGTTCAGAATGCGTCGCAGCAGGAACTTGAGCACGCGTGCCTCCCTCGCGGCCTGTGGTGTGGAGCGACTCTAGCCCACCACAGGTGTCACCACGATGACGATCGCCGGGTGACGAGCACATTCGCGCGGGAGGACCATCGCCTCAGGTGAACTAGAGTTCCTGGGCGCGCAGGCGCAGCGCGTTGGCGATGACCGAGACCGACGACAGCGCCATGGCCGCCGCGGCGAGCATCGGCGAGAGCAGCACCCCGAGGAACGGGTAGAGCACGCCGGCTGCGACGGGGATGCCGAGGGCGTTGTAGACGAACGCGAACAGCAGGTTCTGGCGAATGTTGCGCATCGTCTTCTCCGAGAGCCTGCGCGCGTGGACGATACCGCCGAGATCGCCGCGCAGCAGCGTCACGCCGGCGGACTCGATGGCCACGTCGGTGCCCGACGACATCGCCAGGCCGACGTCGGCCGCTGCCAGGGCCGGGGCGTCGTTGACGCCGTCGCCCGCCATCGCGACCACCTTGCCCTCGTCACGCAGCCGCTGGACGACAGCCGCCTTCTGGTCGGGCAGGACCTCCGCCTCGACGTGCTCGATGCCGAGGCTCTGGGCCACCGCCGCCGCGGTGGTGCGGTTGTCGCCGGTGAGCATGACGACCTCGAGACCGTCGGCCTGCAGGGCGCGCAGGGCCGCGGGCGTGGACTCCTTGACGCGGTCGGCGATGACGAGCAGCCCGGCGAGGGCGTCGTCGACGGCGGCGAGGACGACCGTCGCGCCCTCGCCGCGCCGGGCGTCGGCGTCAGCGTCCAGCGCGCTGGTGTCGATGCCCTCCTCGGCCAGGAAGCGGGCCGTGCCGAGACGGACGAGCCGGCCCTCGACGGTGCCGAGGACGCCGCGTCCGGACGGGGCGTCGAAGTCGGACACCTCGGGCAGTTCCAGCGACCGCTCGTGGGCTTCCTCGACGACGGCCCGCGCCAAGGGGTGCTCTGAGGCGTTCTCGACGGCGGCGGCCAGGCGCAGCAGGTCGTCCTCCGACCAGGGGGTGCCGGTGGCGAGGGTGATGCCGGTGAGGGCCGGACGGCCCTCGGTCAGGGTGCCGGTCTTGTCGACGACGATGGTGTCGACCTTCTCCATGCGTTCGAGCGCCTCGGCGTTCTTGATGAGGACGCCGTCGCGCGCGCCGCGTCCGACGCCGACCATGATCGACATGGGCGTGGCGAGGCCGAGCGCGCAGGGGCAGGCGATGATGAGCACGCTCACGGCCACGACGAGCGCGTGGGCGAGGCGGGGGTCGGGGCCGATGAGGGCCCACGCGATGAAGGCGAGGATCGCGACGGCGATCACGATGGGCACGAAGATGCCGGAGACCTTGTCGGCCATGCGCTGGATGGGTGCGCGGGAGCGCTGCGCCTCGGCGACCATCGCGACGATGCGGGCGAGCATCGTGTCGCGGCCGATCCGCTCGGCGGTGATGAGCAAGGATCCGGTCTGGTTGAGGGTGCCGCCGATGACGGCGTCCCCGGCCTGCCGCGTGACGGGCATCGACTCGCCCGTGACCATGGATTCGTCGACGGACGAGCGGCCGTCCACCACGGAGCCGTCGACGGGCACCTGCTCTCCGGGGCGGACCCGCAGGCGATCGCCGAGTCGAACCTCGTCCAGGGGCACCTCGTGCTCGCCGTCGTCGGTGACCCGGCGGGCGGTCTGCGGGGTGAGGTCGAGCAGTGCCCGGATGGCACCCGAGGTGGCCTCGCGGGCGCGGAGCTCGAGCACCTGGCCGAGCAGCACCAGCGTGGTGATGACCGCGGCGGCCTCGAAGTAGACGTCGACGCCGCCGTCGTGGCCGCGGAAGGCGGCCGGGAAGATGTCCGGAGCGACGGTGGCGACGACGCTGTAGAGCCACGCGACGCCCGTGCCCATCGCGATGAGGGTGAACATGTTGAGGTGGCGGCTGCGCACCGAAGCGACGCCGCGCACGAAGAAGGGCCAGCCGGCCCACAACACCACGGGGGTCGCCAGCACAAGCTGGATCCACGCGGAGATCCTGGGCGCGACGAGCTCCCCGATGGCCGGGATGATGTGGGAGCCCATCTCGAGCGCGAACACCGGCAGGGTGAGGGCGAGCGCGATCCAGAAGCGGCGGGTCATGTCGGCGAGTTCTGGGCTGGGTCCGTCGTCGGCGGTCAGGGTGACGGGCTCCAGCGCCATGCCGCAGAAGGGGCAGGAGCCGGGGTGGTCCTGGCGGACCTCCGGGTGCATCGGGCAGGTCCATTCCACGGCCTCGCCGGCGGCGGGCGCCTCGTGGGTGTCGACGGCAGCACCGTGATCTCCATGCCCGTGATGCCCGTGAGCTCCATGTCCGTGATGCCCGTGATCTCCATGCCCGTGACTCGAGCCGTCCGCGGCCCCGGCGCCGTACGCGTCCGGGTCGGCCAGGAACTTCTCCCGGCATCCGGCGGAGCAGAAGTGGTGCTCGACGCCGTCATGGGTGGCGTGGTGCTCGGTGGCCGCCGGGTCCACCGTCATCCCGCACACGGGATCGAGGACGGTTGCGTGCTGAGCTGGTTCGACCATGGCTCCACCATACCCCCATGGGGTATGCAGCGCAGCGGCGTCGGCCGTCGCAGAGAGGTGAGTTTCACTCACTGGAAACATCGGGTCCGTCTACTCACCCGATGTTTCCAGTGAGGCGCGCTGGGACGTCGGACGCCCCGGACCCGGCAGGAGAGAGGGGGGCGGCGAGTCGCGCCTGGCCCTACAGACCGAGCAGCTGCTCCAGCACCTGGATCACGCCGTGGTCGCGGTGGGACGGGGCGTCGTAGCGCGCCAGTTCGCGGATCTCGGGGTGGGCGTTGGCCGTGGCGAACGACCACGCCGCCTCGGCGAGCATCTCGGCGTCGTTGAAGAAGTCGCCGAAGGCCACCGTCTGCTCGCGGGTGACGCCCAGGGACGCCTGCAGCGCCCGGACGGCCGTCCCCTTGTTCGCCCCGGCCGCCATGATGTCGATCCAGTGGTGGCCCGAGGTCACCACCTGGTGCGCGCCCGAGAATGCCCGGAAGGACGCCGCCGCGGCCTCGGCGTCCTCGAAGTCGAACACCGCCATCTTGATGACGTCGTCATCGACGGCCAGTTGGTCCTCGACCAGGTCGAGGTCGAAGTAGTACGGCGAGCAGGCGTGGACGAACGCGGCGTCCGTGCGCTCGATGTAGCCGGCGCGCTTGCCGCACACGACGACACCGAGGTTGCGCCCGGCGTCCCGGGCCGCGCGCGTCGCCCGCACCATCGCCCGCCAGGCGTTGGGCTCCAGCACCGACGAGGACACCTCGACGCCGTCGCGCACGACGAGGGTGCCATTCTCGGCGATCAGCGGCATGCCCGCCAGGGCGGGGGCGAACATCGCGGCGAGGGTGGCCAACTGGCGTCCGCTCGCGGGTGCGAACACGATGCCGCGCTCGTTCATGATCGCAAGCAGTTCCCAGAAGCGGTCGGGAATGCCGCCGTCGGCGTCGAGCAGGGTGCCGTCCATGTCCGACACCACGAGGCGAAGGTCCGCGTCACGCGGCAGGTGGTCGAGGCGCACGAGCGGTCACTGTACCGCGACGTCGACGCGCCGGTTCAGCGAGTCGTCGTCGCTCACCGGGGCGTTCGCGGCGTTGCCCTGGACGAGGATCGCGTCCGTCGGCACGCCGTCCGCCTCGAGTGCGGCGGCCACGGCCGTCGCGCGGGTGAGGGCGAGCGCCTCGTTGCCCGATTCCGAACCGCGGGTGTCCGTTTGGCCCACGACCGTCAGCGTGGTGCCGGGGCATTGTGCGACCAGGTCGGCGATCTCGGCGAGGGCCGCCGTCGACTCGGCGGTCAGCTCGGACGAGCCGGTCGCGAACACCAGCGCCGGCGGCTGGGACGCCTCCCGCACCTTGGCCCCGATCACGCTGCACAGCTCGACGATCGCGATGTTGTCGGTCACCTCGGCATCGGGGAAGGCGGTCGTCACGGCGCCGAGCGCCGCCGCCTTCTCCTGCTCGGTCGTGACGGTTCCGGCGAGCACGGCGTCGCCCGCATTGACGTTGAGGCTCACGGCCTCCACGCCCACGAGGGCGGACGCCAGCGACGTGAGCGTGTTGGTGTCGGGCAGCCAGGCATCCGGCGCGACGTTCATCTGGTCGACCACCTCGACGCCGGCGCCCAGTCCGGCCCGGACGGCGGTCAGCGCGTCGGCCTTCGCGCCCTCGTCGGCCGCTGCGCCGGCGAGCGTGAAGGTGCCGTCGGCGACCGACAGCGCGAACTGGGCCGCCTGGTTCTGATCGGCCTGGTTCTGATTGGCCGTCGTGCCGCTGGTCGGGGTCGCGGCGGGCGAGGTGGTCGTGGTGCCGCCGCTCGTGCAGGCGGCCAGCGGTGCGAGCGCAAGGAGCCCGACGAGGGCGCCCGCGGCCAGCCGGCGCGCGGCCAGCCGGCGCGCGGGCTTCCGGGCGGCGGTGTGGGCAGGACGGGGAAGGTTCTGCAACGTGGTCACATCTCGACGATAACCCCGCCGGTCCGCCCGAGGTCGCCGCGAGAGCGCTGTGGCGGGGAGTCTTGACACAGTGTTTCTCGCTGACAAGGTCGGACGCCGGGGCACGCCAACTTCGAGCAACCCGGTTGCCGGGACGGCCGTCCCGCACCCTTCCGGGGGTGGGCAGCGTTTACCCGCGCGACTAGGGTGGACGCATGATGCGTCGGGGCGGATGGTGACTCACCGGACGACGGGCGCGCGCCTGGGTGAGCCCGGGTTCGACGGTTGCGGGCCCGACGCGGGCGGGCCGGCCGGCCCCGAACGCGGCATCGGCAACACCCCTTTGGTCCGGCTCGATCGTCTCCCGCTGCCGTCTCTTCGCCGCGCTTGGGGCAAGCTCGAATGGTTCAACCCCGGGGGCAGCGCCAAGGACCGATCCGCAGCCGCGATGGTGGCCGACGCCCTGGCGTCCGGCATCATCGGACCGGGCTCGGTGCTCGTCGAATCCAGCTCGGGCAACTTCGGGGTGGCGCTGGCGCGGCTGTGCGTCCGGCACGGCATGAGCCTCCACGTCGTCGTCGATCCCCGCGCCAACCATCTCACCGTCGCCACGACGCGCGCGCTGGGCGCGGTCGTCCACGAGCTCGACCACCCCGACCCCCTCACCGGCGACTGGCTCGTCGCCCGCCGTGCCCGGGTTGCCGAGCTGCTCGCTGAGGTCCCGGACGCCGTCACGCTCGACCAGTACTCCCATCGGGCGGCGATCCGTGCGCACGCCGACGGCACCATGGCCGAGATCGTCCGCGATCTCGGCCGCGCGCCCGACGCCGTCGTCGTCGCCACCTCCACTACCGGCACGATCGGCGGGTGCCTCGCCCACGTCCACGAGCGCGGGCTCGCCACGCAGGTGGTGGCGGTGGACGCGCGGGGCAGCGTTCTGTTTGGCGGTCGGCGCGGTGAGCGCCTGCTGGCCGGGTTCGGCGCCGGCGTCGAGCCGCCCCTGGCCGAGGGCGTGGTGCCGGACGCCGTCGTTCGGGTCGCGGACGCCGACGCCATTGCCGGGTGTCGGCTCCTTGCCCGCACCGAGGGCATGCTCGTCGGCGCGTCCGCCGGGGCGGTCGTCCACGCGCTCATGACCCTCGGTGAGAGCTTCGGGCCCGACGTGGTCGCGATCTTCCACGACGCCGGGCAGGCCTACCTCGACACCGTCTACGACGACGCCTGGGTGGCCGACCACCTGGGCGGCTGGCCGTGACCGGCCCGCGGCGGGTCGCCGTCGTCGGCGCCGGCCCGCGGGCCCTGTGGGCGACCGAATGCCTGGCGGACGCCGGCGCGGACGTCGCCGTGACCGTCCTCGACCCCCGGCCGGCGGGCGCGGGTGCGGCGTACGACCCCGCCCAGCCGCCGTACCTGCGGCTCAACGTCACCTCCTCGATCGTCGGCTCGGGGCTGGGACGCCTCGACGACTGGCGCCGCGCCCGCGGCGAGACCGGTCCGCTCGACCCGTTCCCGCCGCGGGCGCTGGTCGGGGAGTTCTGGGCCGAGTCCTGGGCCGCCGTCGCCCGCCGCCTCGAGTTGCGGCACCGCGAGGCCACCGTGAGCGGGCTGCGCCGGGTCGATGATCGGTGGTGTGTGCTGAGCCGGTCGGCCGATGCCGATGCCGATGCCGGTGCCGATGCCCATGCCCATGCCGATGCCGACGGTGCCCCTGCCGACCGCGCTGGGGCTCATCGGGACGAAGACCATCCCGGCGAGCGCTACGACCACGTTCTGCTCGCCGCGGGCCACGAGGACACCTGGCCCGGCGCGTGGGCGCGCCGCCGTCCGGACGCGGTGTCGGTGTTCCCGGTGGCGGGGCTCACGCCCGAGCGCGTCCCGGCCGGAGCCCGGGTGGCGATCCGCGGTACCGCGCTGACCTGCATCGACGCGGTGCTCGCGCTCACCGAGGGCCGCGGCGGGCGCTTCGGACCGGCGGGTTACGCGGCGTCCGGTACCGAGCCGGCGCTGCGGCCGTTCAGCCGCCACGGAAGGTTCATGGAGCCCAAGCCCGCCCCCGACGGCCCGCTCGCCGCGCTCGATCTCACCGGCCCCCGGGACGCCGGGCGCGCCGCGATCGCGGCCACCCCCGGGAGCGTGGCTTGTGTGGCCGAGGCCGTCCCGCCCCCCCCCCTCGCCAACC
>JAKDIK010000310.1 GCA_030450535.1 Propionibacteriaceae bacterium | reverse complement strand
CGCCCACCGTTGCGCCAGCCGCAACGACCGCCGGGCGGCGGTGCGCACCGCCAAGGGGAGGGTGTCCAGCCATGCGGCGGTGATCTCGTCCCGCCGCGCCGCCTGGGCCCGCTGCCGCGCGTAGGGGTCGCCCGAACGCCCCTCCAGCGCGTACCGCAGGCCGACCAGCACCGGCTCGGGGTCGTCGGCCGGCACCGGATTCATCAGGTCGAGATTGAACAACAGATGACCGTGGGCGCGGAGGTGGCCGTCCCAGCGGTGGTTGAACTCCGACCACACCGCTGCGGACACTCCGGCGGGCGCGGCATCGCTCAGGCCCGACGGCCCGAGCGATTCCAGCGCCCTCACCACCTCGGGGTGGTTGCGACACCAGGCAGCGAGATCGAACAGGGACTTCTCGGCCCGGATCGGCTCGGAGTCGAACCCCAAGAGGAACTCCGTGGCCTTCGGGTGACGCGCTCTCGCGCCGAGGGCGGAGTAGAGCGCGGTCCAACTGATCTCGGCCAGTGCGGCAACGGGGATGATCGACTGGACCGTCGTGTAGTAAAGGCAGGTCGCGTCGACCAGCTCCTGCGCGCCGTCCAACAGGTCGGTGGACGTCAGCGTGGCCGATTCCCGCTGCTGCCACGTGGACACGACCCGGCGGAATCGGGGCAGCTCCCGATCGCGCCACCTGTCCTGTACGAACCCCGACCGCGACAGGTGGGCCAAGCCGGCGGGCGTGAACGACCACATCTGGTTCCACGCGCGGCGGCTGTAGTCGTAGAACGCGTAGCCGTTGATGGTCGGGAATTCCACATCGAGGGTCTTCGTGCGGGGGCTCAGTTCCCTGACGAGGCTCTGCAGCCCCGACGGCACCGCGGTGGCCGCCATGCCGGCGAACAGCGGGCTGAGGGGCTCGGGAAGGTGCTCGACGATGCTGGCGCGGAAATACAGGCTGCCCGGGCGTGGCACCGGCCAGGAGGTCGGTGGGGGGCCGGAAGGCTCCGGCAGCGCCGTGATCGGGCGCGCCTGCACCACGTGGAACTCCCCGTCGGCGAGAACCCACTCGATGTCCTGCGGTGATCCGAAGTGCGCGGCGATCCGGGCGCCCAGTGCAGCCAGCGCGCGGGCCTGGTCGTCGGTCAGCGTCCGGGCCGAGCGCAGGCCGGGAGAGGTGGGCTCGCGCACCACCCCGCCGTCGACGGCGACCGTCCGCGCCTTCTTGTCCCCCACCGTGACGCTGACCCCTTCGGGCCCGACCACGTACTCATCGGGTTCGACAGTTCCGCCCACCACGCTCTCGCCGAGGCCCCAGGCCGCCGTGATAACCGTCTCGTCGCGGCGGCCGGTCACCGGATGCGCGGTGAACAGGACGCCGGCGACGTGCGCCGTGACGAGCCGCTGCACAATCACCGCCATGCTGAGATGCTCCGGCTCGCCTCGCTCGGCGCGGTAGGCGACCGCCCGCTCGCCGAACAGCGACGCCCAGCAGCGGCCGACGCCGTTCACCACCGCCTCCGCGCCCACCATGCCGAGATACGTGTCCTGCTGCCCGGCGAAGCTAGCGGTGGGCAGATCCTCCGCCGTGGCCGACGAGCGGACGGCCACCGGGCCGCCGCCGAGGGCGGCGTAGGCGTCCCCTACGGCTGCGACGAGGGCCTCCGGCAGGGGGCCGCCGGAGAACTCGTCAAATGCTCTCGTGGTGACTACGAAGCCGTCGGGAACTGGAAACCCTCTCCGCAGGAGTTCACCCAGGTTGGCACCCTTGCCTCCGACGAGGCCGACGTCCTCACGGCCGACGGTCCGCAGCGACACGACGTGGTGATCGCCCATGCGCAGATGGTAGACCTCCCGTCGCGGACGTCGCCGCCAACGTTGGCCTTTCACTTTCGCTACCTGAGCATGGCAACTGATGGGCAACCGCGCACGTGAAGAAATTGACAGATGTCCACCAGATGGTTGAAGCTTCATCTGTATCCGTCGACGGAAGGCCATGATGCAGACGAAAGATGAAATCCAGATGACCACCATCACCTACGAGCGCCCCGCCCTCATCACCGTCGATAGGCGCCCGAACATCCTGGGCATCATCGCCCTGATGATGTCCAGCGTCGGCGGCCTCCTCGCCCTGCTTCAATCGGCTGCGACCCCGGGCTGGCTGCTGATTCCGGGCGGCTTCGGGCTCGCCCTCCTGGCCCTGAATCTGCGGCGCCGCGACACGAACGTCCCCTCCATGGCCGTCATCGCCTCCGTGGCCGGCGCCCTGGTGGCCCTGGTGAATCTCGCCTTCGGCGGCGCCGCCTGAGGCGGAGAATTCCGAAAAACCGTCGCGACGGGCTCGGGCGCGCCGAGGCGTCCCCTTCCACGCTCGGAGAATCCACCGAACGATGAAGCACCAACCAGCCCAGCACGTGGTTGTTTCGTGTGGCTGACCGGATACTTCACCCATCGCTGTCGGACGCCGGCGCCCGTCGGGATCCCCACGCTGCGCCCCTACCAGCGACGCTGGGCCGAAGGCATGACCGCCTGGTCGGGGCCTCAGCGCTCCCCGGGGGCGAAGATGAGAGCCACCGCCCGCAGGGCCAGCACGAAGCCCGCGAAGGCGAGCAGTGAGCCCAGCAGCGGTCAAGGCCGCGGGCGACGCGGTCGAGCAGCTCCAGATCCTGGGCCACCTGCGTGAGGGCCCCGGGCTGCTGCACCTTCACGACGACCTCCCGGCCATCGGTGAGGGTGGCCGCGTGCACCTGGGCCATGGACGCCGCCGCGAGCGGGTCGGCGTCCACGTGGGCAAAGACCTCACCGACCGGACGTCCCAGGTCGCCCTCGAGCACGGCCCGGACGCCCTCCCACGGCTCCGGCTCAGCGCGGTTGGTGAGGTGCGACAGTTCCCGAATGTAGGGCTCCGGTCCAGATGGCGATGTCCACCAGCGCCGCGATCAGTCCGAGCCAGTCCATGGCCCTCCTTCCGGCACGCGCGCGTTCAGCCGTCGAGGGAACCCTAACCCAGCACGTGGAACGCAGTGGCCACCCCCGGGTGGCGATCCTTCGCCCTCACCAGCCTCTGCGGCGGCACCCCTGTTCGTACCGTTCGACCACCACATCGATCAGCCGAGGGTGGGGGCCCAGCGGCTCGGTGACCACATCGCCCCCGGAGCGATTCAGTTTGCGCTGGAAGAACCCGCGGCCGATGAGGTAGGACGCCAGCGCCACCCGCTC
>JAKDIK010000309.1 GCA_030450535.1 Propionibacteriaceae bacterium | reverse complement strand
TCACTCCGACATCGTGGTTGGTCTGCCAACCACGATGTCGGAGTGAGCGCTGACGACAGGCTCGTGGGGCAGGGCAGCTGGGTCAGAGGAGCGAAGTGCCGAGGAAGAGGAGCGCAGCTGTACAAGAGGAGCGAAGTGCCGAGGGAGAGGAGGTGGCCCCGCGGGCGTGGGGGCCGAGGGCGTCCGAGGTGGACGCCTCCGCGCGCGCCGATTCCTGACGCACCGATTTCTCCCGCGCCGGTGTGTGCGCGCCGATTCCTGACGCGCCGACCCTGACGTGCTGGTTCCTGACACCAACGCAGGAAACGGACCCCGTTCCGGTGTCAGGAAGTTGAGTGTCGGCGTCGCGCTGAGGGCCGCGGGGCGCTCAGCGCGCCGCCGCCGCGTCCGACAGCAGCCAGTCGATCACCTGGGTCGCCGACCAGCCGTCGGGGTGCAGGGCCTGGAGCGCTTGGGCGCCGGCCAGATCCTGACCCAACGTGAGCGCCGGCTCCTCCACATAGCCGGACTTGCGCACCTGGGGCATCCCGATGTTGGCGAACAGGGCATTGCACAGGCACTTGCGGCCGACGGTGTCGGCGGTGTCCCCGCCCTTGCGTTCGTACATGTGCACCGGCTCGGAGGCGCACCGGTAGACGATCGACCCGTCCTCCCGCTCGGCAGGGGCCCGCAGGTAGCCGAGGTCGCAGATGCGCGAGCGCGCCTCGTAGGTCGCGGGTTCCGACAGCGTGCCGTCCAGCTGCGCGACCTTGAAAGGGAACCCCGTCGGGGACGCCCGCGGATCGTTGCGCACCACCAGCGTCCCGGCCGCCAACTCATCGAGCAGACGACCGCGCAACGCAGGCGTGAGGCCGGATTCGGACGCCAGCGCAAACACGGTCCCGCACTGGACGCCGCGGGCCCCGGACGCCTGCGCCGCGGCCACGCGCTCCGGCGTCGACCACGCCCCGGCCAGCCAGAACGGCAGGCCCAGGTCGACCATCTTGCTGATGTCCGCCTCGTCCTTCGGTGAGTAGATCGGCTGGCCGTCCTCATCCAGCGCGAACTTGCCACGCGGCGGTGCGCTGTGGCCACCCGCGACGGGCCCCTCGACGACGAACCCGTCGGGCCGGATCTCCGGGTCGCGAGCCAGGTATCCGCCCAAGACGTGCAGCGAGATGATCGCGATGAAATCCGGACGCGTCAGCTCGGGCAGGTCGTCGCCCAAGTAGGTCACCGGGTCGAGCGCCGCGACGTGCCGCTTGGTCTGGTTGGTCACCTCGATGGTGAGGTGTCCCGTCCGGCCGGCGGAGAATTCAGTGAGGACGCGGGGCATCTCCTTGGGAATGCCGGCCCCCATCAGGACGTAGTCCACGCCGGCGAGCATGGCGCCGAGGGTCGCCGAGAGCGTCGCCGTCTGGATCTTCTCGAGGAAGTTGATCCCCACGACGCCGTCGTGGCCCTCCTTGGCGAGCCACACTTCGGCGAAGTTGCCCGCCAGCGACAGCTCGATGGCCGGCCGGCTGGGGGCGATCGTGAGGGTCGGGTGCGGCCGGTACGGCTGGCCGTCGGGGCGTCCGCCCTCGAGGAAATACGTGTCGAGGACGCGCTGCGCCACGGTCGGGGACGGAAAGTGGGCCAGAGCCCGCCGGACGTGGCCTCCGGGGTCTCCGTCCTGCAGGGTGCGCGCGACGACGCCGTCGAGCGCCGTTCCGGAGACGACGCCGAGTTGGCCGCTGCGGGCCACCGTGTTGGCGAGGCGCCACGAGGACACGGCGACGCCCATGCCTCCTTGGATGACAGGTGGGTGAGACCGTGGCATGTGGGTTCCTGACGGTTGCCGGGCGGGTCACAACCTACGGTACCGTAAAGTTGCCCCAAGCCAACCGCGATGCCGCTTGTCATGGAGGGTTGCCATCGCATTGCCGCGGCCGGGTACCGCAATCCGTCGCTGACTAGGGAGCCCGGGGCGCGGGGGGCCGCGTTCGCGCCCCAGCCCGGTTCCCGCCGACACTCAACTTCCTGACAACCGAAGGGCGTCAGGAGGCGCCTCCCACGTCAGATTTCGCCTCGTCAGGTCAGCGATCACCTCGGGACGCAGCGGCGGCGTCGCCAGGACGCGTCGCTGGATCGTCCTCCGCACCGCAACCGGGTAGTCGAGCTCCGTCCAGGTGAAGCGCGCGACCCCGAACCCCATGTCGCGGATCGCGTCCTCCCGACGCTTCTCGTCGATGACCGCGCGATGACCCTCCGGGCCCTGATACTTGCAGTCGCCATCGAACTCGACGGCGACGCGTCCGGCGACGAGCAGATCGAGTTCATAACCCGAACCCGGTCCGTCCACGTTCACTTGGGACTCGATCGACCACGGAGCATCCGCCAGAATGCAGCGCAGCCTCGATTCGCCCGGCGATTGCGCCCGGCCGTCCGCCAGGTCCAAGGCCCGGCGGACGAAGGTGAGGCCCCGGCGCAGGCGTCCGAGCGCGAGGATCTCGGAGACATCGTCCGTGGTGCACCGGTCCAGGTGCAGGGCGTGATCGAGGGAGACCACCCCGGCCGTCACCCCGAAGCGGGCGGCCACCTGCGCGAGCGCGAGCGGAAGCGTCGCCACGGGATAACCGTCCACCTGCGTGAACCGATCCGTCGGTCGGCGCACGTGCCGATGGATGGAACGGTGCACCGAACTGGTCTTTCGCGGATCGAGGACGTGGACCTGACCCCATGCGACCCCGTGCAGGGCGATGCCGTGCAGCGCCAGGGCCGAGTGATGGCTGGCGGCCGCGAAGGGATCGCGGTCGAGTTGGGACTTCGTGAGCAGCGCGTGGGCGTCCGAGAGGTATCGGTCGCTGGGGAGGAGGAAGGTTCCGCGGGCGCCGCGCTCGAGGAGGCCGACGTCCGCGAGGCGTCCGAGCGTGTGCTCATGCGCGCCGAGGGCCATGGCCTCACGCGTGGTGATGTAGCCCTGGCGACGGGCAATGTCGATTAGTTCGTCCATGCCCTCACATTCGGCCGCCGGACGCGAAATCCGTCAGCGAACTTGGTGGCCTGTGGACGACGGAGCCGTGACGTGGGGCCTGTGGATGCGCGCGGTGGGCGTGGGTTCAGCCGGGCGTCCGCACCTGACCTGCGCCCGGCCACGCTCGGGCGGCGGGGCGAGCCCCGGTGGCGCCGGACGCCCGACTCGGCAGCAGGTTTCTGACGGCAGATCAGGGTTCTGACA
>JAKDIK010000308.1 GCA_030450535.1 Propionibacteriaceae bacterium | reverse complement strand
CGGCAGCGGCAGGTGGCGTCGGACGCCGGCGTCCGCCTCGCCCGTCTCCTGTTCGATCATCGCCTCGTCGACCTCTTCGTCGGTCTGCGGTTTCCAGTAGGGCAGCCGCAGCAGTTGGCTGAGCAGGAACGTGGTGAGCAGGGCGGTGAGCGGGCCGATGACGATGCCGAACAGCATGTAGCGGCCCAGTTCGATGTCGAGCAGACCACTGATCGCCAGCGCCGCCAGGCCGGGCACGACGAAGACGTAGCCGGCGAAAATGCCGGTGCCGAGTGCGCCGGCCATGAGCGGTAGGCCGCGCTTGCCGAGGTGCGGCGCGGTCGAGCGGGCGACCGGGGACGCGAGCACCACCTGCACGTCGACGTAGATGGACGGGAAGATCGTCGACATCGTCGCCGCCAGCGCGTAGGGGAGCTTTCCCGCCCCGACCGAACGCACGAGGACGCCCACCAGGCGCCGGAAGGCACCCGTCGCGTGCATCAACGCCCCGATGAGGACGCCGAAACCGATGAGCAGGCCGACCCGGGCCATGATGTCGCCGAAGCCGGCGGTGATGGCCTCCATGGTGCCGCCGAAACCCACCCCGCCCGCGAGGCCGAGGTAGAGCGAGCCGATGATGAGGGAGATGACGGGATCGAGCTTGACCTTGATGATCAGGATCACGCACAAGGCGATGGCGATGGCGGTGTGCAGGGCAACCATGGCAGTCCTTCCGGGGGTGGGCCCACAGGTGGGTGGCACCCGTTTCGGGCGGCGTCCATGCCGCCGAACGGCAGTAGCAAACCACGGCCCGAGCCCGCCTGTCCCGCATTCGGCCACAACTCGCCCGGCGCGGGTCTGGCACGCTTGGGGCGTGAGCAGCTTCTTTCCCCATCGCGACCACTCGGGGGACGCCTGGTTCCGCATCGGCCGGCTCGACGTGACGACGACGAACCTCGTCGTCGGCGTCGGAGCGATCAGCATGCTGGTGTGCCTGTTCGTCCGCGGCCTGTACGAAACGCTGACCTTCACCCCGGGCGCCTTGTTCTCGGGCCAACTCTGGACGCCGTTCACGTGGCCGCTGGCCAACGACTTCAGCCTGTGGGGCATCCTGTCGCTGTTCATGCTGTGGTACTTCGGCACCGATCTGGAGAACACGATCGGCCGTCGCGGCATGATGACGCTGCTGCTCGGCGCCTGGGGTGCGCTCACGGTGACGACGCTGCTGCTCGGCCTTCTCGTGCCCGGTGTGCTTGCGGGGATGCGCATGATCCAGTTCGCGATCCTGCTCGTCTGGATCGCCGAGTACCCCCAACGCCGCTTCCTGTTCAACATCCCCGCCTGGGTGTTCGGCGTGGTCATTCTGGCGTTGCAGATCCTGCCCCTGCTGGCGACCGGCCAGATCGGGTCCCTGCTCAGCCTGCTGCTGAGCCTGTTCCTCATCGCCATGGTGGCCAAGCGCGTGGGCCTGCTCAGCGAGCTGACGTGGCTTCCGGGCGGACGCCGCGCGTCCCGGCCCGCGCCGGTGGCGCGTCCGAGCCGCACCCAGGAGCGACAGCAGCGACGCAGGGCGTCCGACGAGGAGCGCCTCGACGACCTGCTCGGCAAGATCAGCGCCGAGGGCATCCACGCCCTGTCGAAGTCCGAGCGTGCCGAGTTGGAGAAGCTGCGCGAGCGCCGCCGGCGCTGACGACGCGGACGGCGCAGGGTCCCAGGGCGCGCGCCTCGCTTAGGCTGGGGTGATGACGACGCCCACACATTCGCGGCTCCCGGGCCCGGGAGGTGCGGCCGTTCTCGGGGGCATCCTTCGGCGCGGGTTCCTCGACGAGATCGGCCGCCAGTGGCGCGCCCATGGCGACACCTTTGAGGTGCGGGTGGGACCGAAGCGCATGGTGCTCGTGGTGCATCCGGACGCCGTGCGTGACGTTCATCTCACCCAGCGCCGCAGCTTCGACAAGGTGGCCAGCTACGACGGCGTCCGCCACTACCTCACCGGTGAGGGGCTTATCGCGAGCACGGGCGAGCTGTGGAAGCGGCAGCGCAAGCTGATGGCCCCCTTCTTCACGCCGAGGGCCGTGCAGACCTACGCCGCCCTGATGCTCGCGGACGCCGATCGCGTCGTCGCCCGGTGGGACGCCCTCGCCCGGGCGGGTCGGACCGTGGACATGGGGGAGGAGATGATGGAGCTCACGGCGTCCATCATCCTGCGCGCGGTGTTCAGCACGGCCGCCGACGACGACATCGTGCGGCTGAAGAGCCGGGTCGAGACGATGATCCGGCACGCCACGGCGCGCGCGCTCGTGCCGGTGCCCGACCAGGTGCCCACGCCCGCGAACCGTCGCTACCGGGCGGCCCGCGACGAGGTGCACGCCTACATCGAGCGGGTGATCGCGCAGCGGCGCGCGCTGATGGCGTCCGGACAGGCCGTCCCGGACGATCTGTTGTCTCGGCTCATGGAGGCCCGGGATGGGGACGGCCGGCCCATGGGGGAGTCGCTGCTGCGCGACGAGTCGATCACGCTGTTCTTCGCCGGCCACGAGACGACCGCCCGGACGCTGGCCGCCACGTGGGCGGTGCTCGCCGAGCACCCCGACGTGGCCGCCCGGTTGCACTCCGAACTGGACGCCGAGCTCGGCGACGAGCCGATCACGCTGGCCGCGCTCAATCGACTGCCGTACACGTTGCAGGTGGCCAAGGAGGTGCTCCGGCTCTATCCCGCCGCGCCGTTCTACATGCGGGACGCCGTGGAGCCGGTCGAACTGGGCGGGTACACGCTGGCGTCCGGGACTCCCGTGATGCTGACGCCCTACTGGACGCACCGCCACCCCGACTTCTGGGACGATCCGGAGCGCTTCGATCCCGACCGGTTCACACCGCAGGCCGAGGCCGCGCGACACCCGCAGGCCTACTTCCCGTTCGCGACGGGGGAGCGGGTGTGCATCGGGAACCACTTCTCACTGCTGGAATCGCACCTGTTGCTCGCCGTGTTGGCGCGTCGGTTCATGCCGGGGCTCGTGGGTCCGGCGCCCCGCTGGGTAATGGCCGGAGTCCTGTCGCCTGAGGGCGGGTTGCCGATGGTGATCCGGCGGCGCTGAGTGTCAGCAGGGCGGCTCGGCGGGGCAGGGCGGCTCAGCGGGGCAGGGCGTCGGAGTCGTCGGGCTGCAGGGCCAGCTCGCCGCGTCGGATCGCGAGCAGCAACTCGCCCACCCGGACCAGTCGGGGAAGAGTG